>JBHLNK010000045.1:0-28931 GCA_048941625.1 Promethearchaeota archaeon
TGTGCTTCGCTTAAATCCTTGTCCAACTCTTGGAATGATAAAATCATTTCATCTTTTTTGAATTCTTCAAGCGCTTCGGGATTTACTTCTTCTAATGTTTTCTCTATACCTTTAATTAATCCACTCATCCATTCACTGAAACTATTACTCTGTTTAGAAATTCGTTTCAAAATCCAATCATCGTTTATATGAAAGTCTGGCATAAGCACACTTTTGAGATATTTAATAAATTAACTTATAAGCAATTAATTTTTTTAAATTTTTAAATATATTTCAAATGATTAAAAATAATTCGAGTTATAAAGTTTTTATAAAGGCAGAAATGACTTATTAAGTTATGAAATGAAAGATTAATTTTCTCCTAAAAAAATTTATATGTTTGATATTTCATGTTAAAACAAACATTGTATAAGAATAGTTTAAAAAATTGTTTTACTTATGGTTTATTTTGAAATCGACCATTTAGGATATAATTGTGGAAAGATTAAGGAAAATTGTTCAAAATATCCAAAATTTTGTATGTCATGTATCAAAAGCAAATTAAAGCAACTTGGATTTGAAGTTAATTCAAATTTAGAGGTATTTGAAGTAGATTCTTATGAACGCCGTCTTAAAATGCAGCGTGAATTAATTTGGCGTAAATTTCTTGATGTTTTAAATATTAGACACGTTATAATTATGGACAAAGAATCAGGATTAACTTTAATAAATTACCCTGTATCAGGAGAAGAGATTAATGCAGATCTATTAAGTGGATTTATTCAAGCAAATATTACTTTTTCCGAATCTCATAAAAAGTCACATGGCAATTTCACTTCGAAAGCCAATCATAAATTCTATGAGTTTCAATATGAAAATTTTAACATCCTTTTAAAGGATGGAGAGTTTATAAGACTTTGTTTAATGCTCGATCATAAAGCTTCTGAGAATATGAGAATCCAAGTTTTCAATTTTATTTCTGAATTTGAAGAATTATTTAGTAAAGAATTAAATGATTTTAAAAATGCAGGAATGTTTTATTCAAAAAATATGGTCCAATATACTGTTGATAATTTTGAAATTAAGCTAGTTTTTCCTATGGTATTAGCTCATTCAATTCCTCCAAAAGAGTTAGAAGATATAAATCAAAATCAAATTCAGAAAGCTATTTTGAATATAATTCAGGAGATCCTTAAAGCAAAATCTTTTTTCTTCATAAATGACTTATTAAACCGCGTAAAAAAAATTGTTAACCTCGATGCAAATCTCATATTATATCAGATATATCAATTAGTTGAAAATAAAATAATAATTCCTACTAATCTAGAAGCAGCAATTAATAATATGGAAATGATTCAAGAAGCCCAAGAAGAAAAAATAGCTAAATACAAACCTATTTCTTCAATAATTATAAGTGATTCTAATTTTGAGGATTTAAAAGAGAATGCTGAAAATATGGATCAAAATTCTGCAATTAAAATGATAAAGGATTTAATTAGAAAAGGGAAAACTGCTGAAAAGTCTCTAGCTTATCAAGTAGGAGAAAAGGAATATAAAAAAGCTCTATATTTAGCCAGAGAATTTAATCTTAAAGCTGAAATCGATAGAATCTCTAAAATTTTGTTAGAATTAGATAAAAAAGTAAAACAGATTGAATTAGATTTTACTTTGGAAGCAGGAGAAAATGCTGAAAAAAGTGGTGATATCATCAATAGTATTCAATATTATCAAAAAGCATTGAAAATTCTCGAGGGATTTTTAATTTATAATGTTTCTGATTCCCGTATTAAAAAATTGAAGAAAAAAATTATCAAGTTACGAGAAGAAATCTAAAATTTTTACCTATGTGATACTCATCTTAACTATATCATGATGACAAATTGTCAGTGATGATTGAGGAGATGCGATTAAGCGTATACCGTCTAAAACTTCCACATAAGAAGAAAGAATAACTAAATTTTGATTATTACCAATAATTTGGACTTGATCATGAAGTAAACAATTATCAGCGATTATTGCATTCTCACATTTTACATTTTCTGAAAGATAAGCTTCATTATAAATTAATGTGCTTTTAATTTCTGTATTTGAACCTATGTATACGTTATCGCCAATTATTACATTTGGTCCAATCTTACAATCTTTTCTAATAACAACATTTTTTCCAATAGTAACAGGAGGATATATTATAGCTTTTCCTTCAATGTCAAGATTATCCTCGATTATATTCTGTTGATTCCCCTGTTGATTTTTAATTATATCATTCATTAATTGGATATTTCCTTCTAATAACTCTTCAGGTTTACCAATATCTTTCCATATTCCTGGGATTGGGTAATTATATATATTTTTTTTACTTACAAGCTGGGGAAAAATTTCTCTTTCTATTGAAGTCTTTTTATTTGGTTCAATATATTTAAATATCTCAGGTTCTAAAAGATATACCCCAGCATTTACGGGCATTGGAATATGTTTTCCATTGGGAGGATTATACTCCGTCTTTTCAAGGAATTTTAAGATTTTATTTGTGTTTTCTTCAACTATTAATACACCATATCTTGATGGATCTGGAACGGTTTTACTCGCGATAACTCCAATACCTTTAAAAGTCTGGTGTGCATCTATTATTTTTTTAAAATCAAAATTTAAAATAACATCTCCGTTTAACATGAAAAAATTGTCATCTTTAAGATATTCTTCTGCTAATTTTATAGCCCCAGCTGTCCCTAAGGGTTTTCTTTCGTCTGTATATATAATTTTTATTCCTAATTTTTCTCCATTTCCAAAATAATTCCTTAGGATTTCCGACATGACACTTACAGCTAAAATTATTTCTTTTATTCCGGCAGACTTTAATAATAGCATTTGGCGTTCTATAACAGGTTTATTGACTACAGGTATTAGTGTCTTAGGGATAGTACATGTTAAAGGCCGTAACCTCGTCCCCCATCCACCAGAAAGAATTACTGCTCGTGTCATTGTAATAATTAAATAATTGTGTATAATAATACTTTAGATATTTTTAAGGAATTAAAATGAAAATTAAAATTTATTTAAAGAGTAAGAAAATCAATAAAAATTAACTATATTCTATTTGATCAGGGCTTAATTTAATTTCTTCTTCAACTTCTTTCCCTTTTTCAATCTTGGATTCTTCACGAATAATATTTCTCAGATCTGTTAAAAACCATGTAACCAACACACTATATACTTGTAAAAATAAAGATATTACAAATAATACCGGGATTCCGAGATTCTCAGCCAATGGCCCTGAAATTAACATTCCTAGTGGTGTTATTGCCGCTGCGATACTAGCAACAATTGAAAACACTCTACCTTGAGTCTCTGGAGGAATTTTTGTTTGGAGTATTGTAAGAAACATTGTATTTGCTAATGGAATCATAGCTGCATGTATTAGTGCTCCAATGCCCATTAAAAGAAATTGGCCTTTAGGAGCAAAAGTAGTGATTGAATATCCAGCAATTCCAATAAAAACCGAAAAAAGAATAATTAATTCTTTATGTTTCCAATGTTTTTTAAGTAAAGCAATAATTGCACCTATTACAATACCAATTTGTAAAAATGCTGATATTAGAGCATAATCTAACTTACCACCATTATGATGCTCTGGTGATACAACAAATAAGGACATCATTGTAGTGAATGGCATATTTAATAAATTGATAAATGAAATAAACACAATTAAAATAAGGAAACTCTTAACTGTCTTCAATATATTTATACTATACTTAAATTCTTTAAAATACGATTTTTTTTCTTTCTGATGAAAATTTGTTTTTATAGATGGAATATGTACTAGCAATAATGGAATAATTGCGATACCAAAAGTGATTATATCAATCCAAAAGATATGTTCAATTTGAAGTAGAGGATTAAGATCAACAAAAGCATATAAAACACCTCCTATTATTGGGCCAATTACTTGTATGACTCCTGTAAATAAATAATTAATTGCGTTCATTCTACTTAGATGTTTTTTTGGAATCATTAAAGGGATAATCGCATTCACAGTGGGGAAATGAATTGATTGACAAACACCTCGAAGAAGGTTTAATAAGATTATAAGCCAATAATTTGCAATCCCAAAAGAGAAGCATAATATCATCATAAAAGTTATAAAAGCTTGAAGTGAATCTGTTATAGCAATCGTTAGTTTTCTATTCCATCTATCTATGTATACGCCTAAAATGGGAGGGATAATAACCATTGGAAGCGCTCCCAAAAAGAAAGCGAATGCAACAAAAGTTTCACTTAAAGTCTCTATTGCAATCCAAGTAATAATAACCCATCTGACTATAGATGAACCTAATATTGAAAATAATTGTCCTCCCCAAAAAAATAAATAATGTGAAAAAGTTTGTTTAGTAGGCGTTGACTCCATGAAAAATCTAAATTGTTTATTATATCAAAAGTTTATGAATTTTCTAGTTGAATATTCTAAATACCTTGAATCTCAATTAAAATTAAAAAAAGAAAAAATAGATTATATTACTTTTTAAATAATGGATCTGCTTCTTGAAGAACACGTCTTTGAATTTTTCCCATAATATTTTTAGGAATTTCGTCGATTATATCGATTATGGCAGGACATTTCCACTTTGTCAGATTTTCTTCTGTCCATGCTTTTAATTCTTCAGCTGTGATTTTACCGACGTATTCTGGTTTAAGAGAAACCCAGGCTTTAGTGATCTCACCTACTTTTCCTTCAGGATCTGGCAAACCGGCGACGGCAGCTTCTGATACTGCTTCATTACTCATAAGCATAGTTTCAACTTCTGCAGGAAAAACTGAATGCCCAGCAACTTTGATTAGTTGTTTTTTTCTATCCCTAATAGCAATAGTACCATCATCATTCATAAATCCAATGTCCCCTGTTAATAACCAAGTTCTACCATCCCATTTTTTTAGAGTTTCTGCTGTTTCTTCAGGTTGGTTTAGATATCCTTTCATGACTTGAGGACCACAAACACAAATTTCTCCTGTATGTTCTTCTCCATACTTTGATTTTAGTGTTCCCTCTGCTATTGGTCCTTTTTCAAAATCTTCAACATCAAATATACACCAATCTGTTCCAGTCATGGGCATACCAATACATCCTAATGGGCTTTCACCAAACAAATTACCTGCACTTACAACAGGACTAGCCTCTGAAAGGCCGTATCCTTCAACTATTCTACCTCCTGTGTTTTCTTGAAAAGACTTTTGTACGGGAGCATGTAACGGTCCTGCACCAGAAATACATAATCTTAATCTCCCCATTAGTTCGGGAAACTTTTCCAATTTAGGAAAATCTGCAATTCTTTTGAATAAAATTTCAGCACCTGCATAAAAAAGACCTTTTTGAGCTTCAATATGTGTAATTTCCTTTAAAAATTCTTCAGTAGGAGGAGGTCTTGGAAAAAGCATCATCCAACCGCCTAAACCAATAGCTACATTCATAACTGCTGTCATTGCAAATGAATGAAATAATGGAAGAGCCCCAATATCTCCAACACCAGGGTCTTCTCCACCAACCCATAAGACACATTGCATAGCATTAGAAACCAAATTGAAATGTGTTAATATTGTCGCTTTGGGAACACCAGTAGTTCCTCCAGTCATTATATATGTTGCTGTATGTTCAGTGGGATCGAACTCAACCTTAGGAAGATCAGGCTCAGTATCTAGAAGATCCATGAATCTAATAGCGCTAGGAAAATCTACTTTTCCCTTAGGGATTTTACCAAGAAATTTTCCTAATCCTTTCTTCCATCCAGGTAATGCTGATGCCAAGTCTGCAATATTAGTATATATTACCATTTCAACATTGCTTTTATTAATTATTGGACGTGCTAGTTCACCATATAAAGCATCCATTGTAATCAATAACTTAGCATTTGTCAATTTTAAGTGGTGTAATACTTCTAAAGGTTTATAAGTTGGATTTATACCAGTTGCGATTGCTCCCAATTTTACCGTTGCGTAAAAAGAAATTACATATTGAAAACAATTTGGCATCAAAAAAGCAACTACATCACCTTTTTTGATACCCAACTTATGAAGCGATGTTGCCAAAGTATCGATATATTTTCCGGCTTCTTCATACGTCATCCATGTTTCTATAAACCACATCATTCTTTCATTGGGATACTTTTTCCTCTGCCTCTCAAAGAATTCCCCTAAAGATATTTTTTCAAATTTATGATTCTTAGGTGTATCTTTTGGCCACCATTTTTTGAACCATGCTTTATCTTCTTTTACTTGCCATTCTGACATGTTTTTTCACGTTTTACTTCTTCTTATTGGATAAACTATAAAATTTTTACGTTAGAACATTAAGTAAAATTGGCTTAAATTTATAAAGTTTATAAAAAATAAGATTAATCTACATTTAAAACAATATCTAACTATCATAATTAAAATGAGTATATGAGTATTAACAAATTATTATAAAAAAGATTAAATGATAATAATTATTGGAAATACATAGAAATTATAGAAATTATATTTGAGTAATTATGACCTGTATCCATGGTTTAGATGAATTGAACTGTCCTAACTGTCGGGTTTTAAAAGTTACTTTACCATTAAATCATATTAAACCTAAAAAATTTAATTTTCCAAATATATCTAAAAATGCTTATGATAGAAATAGAGAAATAAAAGATGAGTTAATTAATGATATAACATTAAGTAAAAGAATTCCTCATCCTCCAAATCTTCTCTCAAAACCAAATTTTATCAATCAAATTCCAAATTTTCGAAAAGAATTATTTTTAAAAAGATCTAAAGATTTGGATATAGCTAAAGAAGATATTCAAGGAATAACAAAAAAAATTCCACTTGAAAAGCCAGAGTGGGATTTTGAAAAGGATAAATGAGTTTGATTTATAAAATTCCATTCTATTCTACTTTAATCTACTTGAGATACGTTATTATTTTAAGGGAATAATTCATAATAATAAATTATAATCAGATCATAATTATAATTACGAGGTGAATTACATGACTCAAATGGAAATAACATGGTTAGGGCATGCTGCTTTCAAAGTAAAGACTCATAGTGGAAGAGTTATATATCTTGATCCATATCAAATTAAAAAAGGGGAAGAAAAAGCAGATATAATTGTTTCAACACATTCTCATGGAGATCATTTTGACTCAAAAAGTATAGAAAAACTTATGAAAGATGATACATTGGTTATTGGTCCAGAGAGTATTTCTGATAATTTAAAAAAATTTGATGGAACTCCTTTAAAAATAGGAGACTCTTTTGACTACAAAGATCTTTCCATAGAATTAATTCCCGCCTATAATATTAAAAAACCGAACCATCCTAAAAATGCTGGCTGGGCAGGTATTATCGTCACCTCTGAAAATAAGAGTGTGTATCATGCGGGAGACACAGAAAGAATACCTGAGATGAAAGAATTAGCCAGTAGAAATATTACAGTTGCTCTTATGCCATGTGGTGGTACGTATACAATGGATTTTGACGAATCTACGGACTCCATTATAGATGTAAATCCAGAGATAGCAATTCCAATGCATAATTGGGGCAAAGATTTAAACAAATTTAAAGAACTCTTAGAGAAAAAAAACCCTAATATTAAGGTTGTTATTTTGGATGAAGGAGGAGAGTCCTTAAAAGTTTAAAATTCAAATTTTAATTTTTTTTTTATTTCAATATTAATTTCTTGACTGGAACTTCTTTGAAGATCAGTGTTTTTACTCAATTTGAAGCAACAATATATTGATTCTTATTTATTTGCTTTATAATATAAATTGTAAATCCTGCATAATTTATTAAAAATTAAGATTTACCTTCATATTTCATATGTTTCTTTAAAAGTGATTATAGGCTTTTAACTTTCATTTTTTGATAGAGATAATCAACTTAGAAGTTATGTATTTATATGAACAACTTTTGCTGGGGGAAAACCGTTAAAATGGGTTGCAGAAGCGTTAGTGTAAGCCCCCACATTTTCAGAATAAAGCAAATCTTCAATATCTAAATTTGGTAGTTGTTCATTAAGAGATATTTTATCTAGAGCGTCGCATGTTGGACCTACTACTGCAGATTCTTTTAGTACGCCTTCCTTAAAAGCTTTGAAATGATATTGAATATGATCGAAAATGACTCCTGAAAAAGTATTGTATACTCCATCGTTAACGTAATAATATATTTTTTTATTTCTGTGTGCCTTACCATTAATTTCTACTATTGCTACGGCAGTGGTTGCTACAAAAAAACGTCCTGGTTCTGCTATTATCTTCATTTTGGGATAATTAAAATATCGGGAAATATTCTTATTAATAATTTCAGTCAATGATTCAAAAGAAGGGACATTCTCATCATAGGGAACAGGAAAACCACCTCCTATATCTAAGAAAGTTAAAGTCTGTCCTATATCTTCAGCTTGTTCAAAGATATTATGAGCTATCTGAAATGCTTGCACATAATTATCAAAATTGCTACATTGGCTACCAACATGAAAGCTTAAGCCCTCCACGTTAAAACCTGCCTTTTTTGCATATTTTATCAAATCTAAACAAATCTTTGGATTTGCTCCGAATTTTGTAGAGAGTTCGACAACAGAACCAGTATTAGGGACATCAACTCTTAAAACCAAATGACTATTTGGACAGTATTTAGCAATTTTATCAACTTCTATATAATTATCAAATGTCATTCGGATAGAATATTCATTTAGCTTTTTTAATGAATCAATTCTTTTTACAGGGTTAGCGTAAATTACATTTTCATTGATAAATGCTTTTTTATCCTCATAAGTTCCTTCAATCGTATCATATACGATCATGAATTCTTCCCATGAGGCAACATCAAATCCAGCACCTTCATAATAGAGAGTTTCTACTATTTTTGGTTCAGGATTAGCTTTAATTGCATAAAAAGGTCTTACATTAGGAAGATACGTGCAGAATTTATAATAATTTGCTCTTATTAAATTATGATCAATAACAATCAGAGGAGTACCATTCGCATTTACAATATCTAATATAATTGATTTATCAATCATTTTCATACCATTTTGATTTTGAATGGATTAAATGATACATAATTAAAATCTTTTTTATAATAATTTACTGGAAACCATGTAGAAGATATTAAGAATTCTATTTTGAGAAATAAAATTATAAAATCTAAAAATACAGAAAGGAAATAAACCTAAACTTTTGAATTAATCATGTATGATATAAATAAAAATATTTTGAGAAATTTTGATGACATAAACCTTAGAAGCATTCTAATTATTTTCTATAATAAAATCCAAGAAATATGATTACTAAACCAAGAATTATAATCATTGGTCCGAAAATAAAATAGTAAAGAGCGTTAGAAGCACCTGGTAATCCAAAATAAGGATAAATAATATAAATTATTATAGCCCCTAATATTAAAACTAAGCCTACAATACTTACTTTACTCAATTTTCCCATTTTCACTGACTCAGATTGTTTTTTTGATAGAATAACAGATACAAATAATATAAAAATTTTTTTCTTATTTATTAAATTTACAAAAATGTATAATATCCAATATCAAGGGGTATATTATCTTTATTAATGAAGAAAACGTACTAAAATACATGTCAAAAGTCGATGTATTTATTAAAAAAAAAGATGAGGATTACGAAGAAAAAACGCTGAGATCTAAACAATATCAATGGTTCATTGTTATATTTATGGGATTAGTCGGATTTCTTGATAATAATTTAAACTTAATGGAAGTTCAAGTAGTTCCTTATATAATAATTGAATATGGACTACCTTCTAATGAATTTTTTGCGTTTTGGCAAGGAATTTTTGGGATTGCGACGTTTTCAGTTTTTATTTTATCTTGGTTTACAGATGCTTTTGGAAGAAGAAAAGGAACTCTGGTATTACTACTTTTAATGGGTATTCCAGCGATCTTGATACCCTTCTTGTCTTTTAATATTTGGAGTTTCTATATTCTATATACTATCCTTATAACTGGTACAGTAAGTAATTTATGGGAGATACCTGTAAGTGAGGAATCTCCTGCTAAAAAAAGAGCTCTTTATGGAGGTATAGCAACCTTAATAAGTCTTCTTCCAATTGCTGCTATTGTAGGAGATGATATTGCAGCTAGTTTAGGTTGGAAATGGAGTTATGGTATCTTCTTTTTTGTTATGTTAGGATTACTAATTATGCTCTATTTTATGAAAGAGCCTAAAAGATGGGTTGATGCCAAGGAAGAAAGAGGACATGAATTTCTTAAAATAAAAAAAGCTTTGAAATCGTTCAATAAAAAAGATTGGATATATGCTATAATGTCATTCGTAGTTTATGGTATTTGGGCTATTGGTTTAAAAATTGGAAATACTTGGGCACAACAATATTATTTCGAAACTTCACCAACTGTGTGGTATCCTCAATGGAATATGATCATTTTAGTAGCAGGACTTATGCTGTTATTAGGTGCGATTGTATCAGGTATAATTATGGAGAGAGTCTCAAGAAAAGTGACTTTAATTTTAAGTACAATTGGCTCATCCTTAGGTTTTATTTTATTGGGAATTACTGGACATCCTGCTGCCATGTGGATCGCATATTTTTCAATGACAGTCTTATTTACATGGATTATGGTTTATTTTGCTGAAGTTTTTCGAACAGAAATTAGAACCACAGGTGTAGGTATAGCTTCTTTAGGTACAAGAATTTCATATGTATTTGGTCCATTAATAGCTGCTGCAATGTTAGCAACATTAGATTGGGTAATGTTTTGGATCATTCCAGGATTATTGCTACTAATTCCTTTATTAATTCTTTGCTTTAAACCGTATGAAACCAAAGGAAAAACGTTAGAACAAATACAAGAAGAGAGATAGTTATACAAAATATAAAATAAATTTCAAATTAATCTATTTATGTCTCTTTTTTTCTAATTATTTTTGTTTTTTTCCATGTAAATTAAATTATCAATATTATATTGAGATAACATTTTAAATTATGAATTTTAAAAGTATTATATAAAAATCGAAATATCATAAATAAATATTGATATTAGTGTGAGATGTGAAGAAGAATGGAAGTAGATGATGATTTTAAAGAAAATACGAGTGTAGCGTATATTTCTATGGAGATTGCTATTGATAGTAATATACCAACTTACTCCGGCGGTTTAGGTGTATTATCTGGGGATATGGTCAGGTCTGCAGCAGATTTAGAAATTCCAATGGTAGGTATTTGTTTATGTTATAGTTCTGGATACTTTTATCAATTCTTTAATGAGTTTGGGGAGCAGAAAGAAAAAGAAATTGCTTGGAATTTTTATTATGAGTTTGATAAAGTAGAAGAGCCAATTACAATCAAAATAGAAAACAAAGATGTGCATGTTAGTGCTTGGCTTTATCGAGTAATAGGTCAATCTGGACATGTGCTACCTATTTACCTTTTAACTACTGATGTTGAAGGAAATGAACCTTGGATGAAGAAAATGACAGGATCATTATATGATAGCACTAGTAGGTGGAATAGAATTGTTCAGGAGATGATTTTAGGAATTGGAGGAGTTAGGCTTTTAAAATCGCTAGGTTATAATAATATAGACACTTACCATCTTAATGAAGGTCATGGATCTTTTGCTACTCTTGAGTTATTTAATGACTTTGGCGATATTGAAAAAGTAAAAGAAAAGGTTGCTTTTACAACCCATACTCCAGTACCAGCAGGTCATGATCGCTTTAATCAGGATTTAATTAAAAAAGTCTTTGAAAATAGAATGCCCGAAGAAATACGAAAGCTAGCAGACGATAATGGAGAATTTAACATGACATTTTTAGGTATGGCCCTTTCAAGATACCGAAACGCTGTAGCGAAAAAGCATGGAGAAATCTCAAGAAAGATGTTTCCTCAGTATGAAATTGATTATATTACTAATGGAATTCATTTACCTTTCTGGATTTCGAAACCCTTTAGAAAAATGTTTGGTAGAAAATGGCCAAATTGGAGAGCTAATCCCTCGCTTCTCGAGAATGCTGTTGAAATTGACGATCTTGATCTTTATGATGCACACATTGAAAATAAATTCAATTTGATTAATTATCAAAAAGGACATTCTTGGAATTTATTGGACGAAGAATTAATCACTGTTGGTTTTGCTAGAAGATTTGCGACATATAAAAGAGCAATTCTTCTATTTCATGATATTGATAGATTAGGAAAAATCGCTCAAGGTCATCTTCAATTCATATTCGCAGGAAAAGCACATCCTAAAGATCAAACAGGAAAGGATTACATTAAAAAAATCCATGAATCAGGTGAGTATTTATATGACAATTATGGGGTTAAGGTTGTCATGATGGAAAATTATAATATGGATCTTGCACATATGCTAGTGTCTGGAGTAGATGTTTGGCTTAACACACCGAATAGATATCGTGAAGCGAGTGGCACAAGCGGAATGAAAGCGGCGCTTAATGGTGTTTTGAATTTGAGTGTCCAAGATGGATGGTGGTTAGAGGGATACAGGATGAATCATTTAGCAGGATGGGCGATAGGACCTGATGATTCAAATCCAGATGATCCCGGAGTTTCAAACGATCGAGATATAGATTCAAATGTTCTATATGAAATTCTCGAAAATGAGATAATACCTACTTACATGGATCATGATGAGTGGATTTTTATGCAAAAGAATGCAATTTCTTTGGCTGCTTTCTTTAATACTCATAGAATGGTGAGAGATTACGCAGATCGTGCTTATCGTCTTATGAGACAAAAGCCTTGGAAATACTTAGGATAAAAATAAATATATTTTATCTTTTACTACAATCCAACAACTCAAATGAGCATATTTTAATGTAATCATCAAATCTTTTTTGATTCATATAGTCCTCTAAAATTTGTTTTAAAATTATCTCCATTGTATCGATACCGCTCTTAATTCCTTCAACATCTTCCGAAAGGAGTAACATAAAATCGGAAGTATTTATTAAAAAGAAACATCCAGGATTTATTTCAATATCAGAGTGTTTTTCAACGATCTTATTTACTTTTTTCATTTGTTTAGAATCTGTGAATAAAACTATTAAATATTTTTCAAAATATTCATCATCTAAATATGAATCTCTTATACCTGCAGCATGTAACGGTGTATTTGTATATGATTTAAATAGAACTTGAAGTTTAGTTAATTCTTTTCTAAATTTACTTTTATTGTGAAAGAATATGAATTCGCTATTTAATTTCAAAAATTCTTTCTCGAAATAAGTAATTTTCACTGGAGGTTTTTCGAAATTAAATTCTTTGAGATAGGTTGACATTTTATACACTCTATTTAATAGATTTATTTTATTATAGTAAATTTCATTTAATAAAAAAACTTCATGTTTTTAATTCTTAAGTTTCATTAAAAATAAAAACAGGTAGGCTTCTTGAGATTAGGGCCACTTAGCTTAGAAAATAGATATGTTTTAGCTCCAATGCTAAATGTTTCTACCGCCCCATATAGGAGATTTTGTAGAAAACTCCAAAAAATTGGATTAGTAAGTGTTCCTATGTTGTATGCTAAAAAAATAGAAAAATATTCATCTTCTATAGAAAAGGATTTATGCAAGATTGAAGAGGAGCGTCCGATAAGTGTTCAGATTATTGGTTCTGATCCTCTTGCTCTGAAAAAATCAATAAAATATCTAGAAAGTTACAATTTTGATATTTTAGATCTTAATGCAGGATGTCCTTCAAAACGTGCTATAAGAGCACATGAAGGGGGATATTTAATGAAGGATTTAGATAAATTGAGTTTATTGCTTAGCATAATGAATAAGTATTCTTCAAGACCTATTTCATTAAAAATTAGAACTGGCTTTGATAAATCAATTAATCCTAAAAAATTAGCTAATATTATTAATGACTCTGAGATAGATTTATTAACTGTTCATGCTAGGACTGTTATGAGTAAGTTCTATGATAACAAATTGGATTTAGAAACAGTTAAGATTTTAAAAGAGAACCTTTCAATGCCAGTTATTGGAAATGGAAATATAAGCAATCCTACAAGTGCCAAAGCATTCATTGACTTTACTAATGTTGATGCTTTTATGATTGGTAGAGAGTCAATGGGAAATCCAGAAATCTTTAGTCAAATTCATGATTATTTAGTGAATAAAAAATTGATTTTATTTAGAAATGATATAGAAACGATGGAGAAATATTTTGGTTTATTCGAACAATGTGTTGATGAATTTCTTGATGGAATGTCACATCCTTTGGGTAATAATAATGTAAAATTTATTGAATTGAAAAGGAACGCAATTTGGTTATCAAAAAATATTAATAAGTCAACGAAGTTAAGAATTACTCTTAGTAAAGCCAAAAACCTTGATCAACTAAAAGAAATATTGTATAATTACTTCAATTCATAATTGAAACCTTAAAAAATTAGAAATTAAATTTTTTTTATGAAATATAAAGCTATCAACAAACATGCTAATATTCCACTAATAATAGAGAATATAATTAAAATAAGGCTAATGATTTCAATTGCAGACAAAAAGAGAGGACTTCCTGTATAAAAAGCATTGGCAACCACAGACACTATTATAAAAATTATTAAGCATAATATCGTTAATACTAAAAATAATAATCCAATTTGAAGATATTTTTTCCGATCCATAGAATAAACCATTAAAACTAGTACTAATGATAATTGAAAATAATTATTTATATTTTTTTAAAAGCTCTTCTGGTGAATAGATACCATCTTCTGTAATAATTCCAGTTACTAATCTAAAAGGAGTTATATCGAATGCATAATTTAAACATTCAACACCTTCGGGTACAATTTGAACCTTCCCTAATATATTACTCACTTCAGTGCTATTTCTTTGTTCAATCGTCACATCCTTAATAGTTTCGTGAAGTGAAAGTGTCGATGTCGGAGCTGCTACATAAAAAGGGATATTATTATCTTTTGCAGCTAAAGCTACCAAGTATGTACCAATTTTATTAAATACTGCATCAGAAGTTACCCTATCTGTTCCAACAATTACTTTATTTATTTTTCCAAGACGCATTATTAATCCAGAGGAAGTATCTGAAATGACTTTTACTGGAATTTTATCATATTGTAATTCATATGCAGTAAGCCTGGCTCCTTGTAATCTAGGTCTAGTCTCATCAGCAATCACACTTATATTTTTTCCTTGCTCTATTGCTGTTCTAATAGGTGCTAAAGCGGTTCCATACTGAACTGTCGCTAATGACCCAGCGTTACAGTGCGTTAAAACAACATCTCCATCATCCAATAATGTAGCACCATTCATACCTATATTTTTATTAACAATAATATCTTCTTGGGCCATAAGTTTAGCTTCTTCAATAACTAACTCTGATATATTCTTAGGATTATCCGGATAACCACTAATAATTTTCCATATTCTATTAACTGCCCAAAAAAGGTTGGACGCTGTTGGTCTAGTACTTTTAATTAGATTAGCTGCCTGTTCCATTTTGTTAAGAAATTCAGGTTTGGAAAGCTCTTTATATTCAATCGTTGCTAAAGCCATCCCCATTGCTGCTGCAACACCTATAGCAGGAGCACCTCTGATATTCATTACTTTTATCGAATTTGCTACTTCTCTGAAATCTTCGAACTCAAGGAATTCAAGTTTATGAGGGAGAACTGTCTGATCAATCATCTTTACTTTATTATTAACCCATTCTATCGAAGGTATCATAAATATGAAGAATTATCCAATGCTTAAAAATTAATTTTCAAATTATTATAATAATAAAATTAGATTTTAAAGGAAAAAAGGATATTATTTCAATAACTTTTTTAAATTTAGAGATTAGATGAGTAAAAAAACGCTTATAGAAAATGAGTTAGTTAGAATTATCGTCGAACAAAAGAAGAATTATACTTTAGAAAGAATTGAAATAAGAGATGATGATAATTTTATCCCACTAATAGGGAGTAATAAATCATATAGCACTTTAAGTTACTGGAAAGACGGTAAAAGAGAAACTAAAGTTTTGAAATTTTTAAAAAGTAAAAAAAGAAAGATCTATTATGAATTAAATGATGATGATTTTTTATTGAATTTAGACTACTGTTTAGAAGAAAGTAATATTATTCACATTAGATATAAATTATTAAATAAACAAGACATAACCTTATCAAAATTAGGAATCAATTATGCCATTCTTTTTGATAAAGAACCAGATTTTACTTGGGTTCCTCACCTTACACCTAAAAAAGATTTGGTTATTGGAGATCATGTATTCAGATCTCCAGTAATTATTTACAAAAAAGGTACATTTGCTATCGCATTTATCCCTAACTTAAAAACACTTGGCAATAATCGTCCATATCAAAGTTTTATGACATTAGATTTAAAACCATACAATCCTAAAGCACAACCAGAAATTTCCTATTATTTCGGAAATTATCAGCCAAATGGTCATGTATTTTTCAAGCATATATCTTCAAAAAAGTGGGAAATAAAAGCAAACACCGATTTGACATTTCGTTTTTATATAATTATATTTAAAGAAAAAACTGAATTACAAATTTTACAGTATTTAAACAACTTTTTATGGGAAAAATATGGCAGAAAATTACTTTATAATAGTTTAGAGCCACAAATTCTGCCATATGATACTAATGTAAAGGAAGGTTTTAAAGTAATATTAGAACGCCATAATCTTTGGTGCAATTTTAAAATAAACAATGAAAATTGTGGAGGTTTTTTTCAGAGATCTTGGATTGGAGAAAATAAAGATCCAATTAAATTTGTAAAACAAAATGAACTCTTTGAATTTACACATCATCACTCAAATATACAAAGACTAGCTCAAATATGGAATAATGCTTGGTTCTTAAATATTAGAACTGCTTTCGGTTTTAGATATTTTGGTGAGTTTTGGAATGATGAGAATTTAATTAATAATTCAAGAAAAATGGTAAATACTGTTTTAAATTTACCTCGTTCTCAAGGACTTTTCCCTAGTGTAATTTTTCCAGAATCATATAATTCCAATATTATTTCTACGATAAATGGTCTAAAAGCTTTTTTATATACTGATGAATTTCATGTTGTAGACTCTTGTTTAGCCATGTATTGGGCTCTGAAATGTTATAAAATTTCTGGAGAAAATCGAAATAAAACAACTTATAATTCAATAGCGCTTAAAAATCTGCTCTTCAAGGTTCAATTAAAAAATGGGGCAATTCCTACTTATATTTCTTTCAAAATTGATAAAGAGGAACCTATTATAGAAAAAGACTTAATTAATTCAGCTGGTTCTGGTGCTGCTTTAATGTTTTCACTGGAACTCTATAAAATATTAAAGGATGATAAAATTATTAAGATGTGCGAAAAAATTGCTCAATTCCTTGAAATTGAAATAATAAAAAGTGATAAATGGCATGATTTTGAGCCATTTTATTCTTGTAGAACCCGTAATCCTGATTTCTATGATGAATTTACCAAAAACAATCTAATGACTACATTATGAATGTATTGGTGTGCTGAAGGTTTTAGGAAATTGCATAAAATAACAAGGGAAGATAAATACTTAGTATTAGGAGAACGGACATTAGCAATTTTATCTTTATTTCAGCAAGTATGGAATATGCCTTATATAAGCATAAATACTTTTGGAGGTTTTGGAGTTCAAAATGCCGATGCTGAATTAAATGATGCTCGTCAAGCATTATTTGGGGTACATATATGAAATATTATCTTGTTACTGGAAAAAAAGAATATATGGAAAGAGGGATCGCAGCTTTGAGAGCATCATGGAATCTTCAAATATTAAAAGAATATGAAAACATGAATCCTGGAAATGTAAAAAATATTGATACAATCGATGATGTAGACAAAGGTAGTGTTTTTGAAAATTATGGTCATTTCGGAAAAGATGAAAGAATTCCTGGATATATTATGTTTGATTGGGGAATTGGGACAGCATTAACAGCAACTGCTTTTGTGAAGGAAAACTTTGGAGATTTGTACATTGATTTTAAAGAAAAGAATATATTTGGTATTGATGGTGTTAAAGTCAGCTCTTATGAATTTCAAAAAGATAGAGTAATTATAAATTTGGAATTGATCCAAGGAAAGTCATATATTTTAGTTAAATCAAGAGATTCACCTTCTGGTAAAGTTAAAATTGTAATTAATGATACTATTTTAATAGAAAAACAGAAGTCTGAATTAGATCATGGATTTAAATATGAAACAAAACTAAACTAGTAGAAATGAAAGACAATTCAACCATTGAAAAACCGTTAATTAAGTCTTCCATAATATCATGCTCACGAAGAACTGATATTCCAGCTTTTTTGATGGATTGGGTGTTAAATCGAATTGAAATTGGTAATGTTGATGTTGTAAATCCATTTAATCGAAAGCAAGTTTCGACAGTTTCCTTAGATCCTAATGATGTGAAGTGTTGGGTTTGGTGGAGCAAAAATTTCGAAGAATGGATTAAGAGATATGAAATGAATCCAAATCCTTTTGAATCATATAAAGGTCATACTTTTCAATTTACTATTAATAGTCCTTCAATTTTAGAAAAAAATATTAATGTATCTTTAGAAGAGCGCTTTAAACAGTTAAAGTGGTTAATATCGAAATTTGGAGTATTGGCTGTTGATTTTAGATATGATCCTATAATATTTTTCAAACAAAAAGATTCTAATATTATACAAAATAACTTAGGGAAATTTAAGGCTATTATTGAGAAGGTATCGACTTTAGGAGTTGAGGAGATGATCTTCTCATTCGCTACAATTTATCCTAAAGTAAAAAATAGAATGACAAAGAGAGGTTTTATTCCTATAGATCCTTCTTTTAATAAAAAGAAAGAGATCCTTACAGAATTAATCAATATTTGTGATAATTTTAATATAAAAATGAAGGCTTGTTGTCAACCAGATTTGCTTGAAATTGAGGGAATTGAACAAGCTCATTGTATTGATGCTTATAAAATTGAAACCATAATTAAAGAAGTAATTCCAAAAGTCAAAGATTTAGGACAAAGGAAAGGTTGTGGATGTTTTAAATCTAAAGATATAGGGGGATATTCTGGATTTTTTCGTTGTAAACATAATTGTGATTATTGTTATGCATCCCCCACAATGAGATAATAATCAAAAGCAATTCTAATTAATATTTGAGTTTAGTTATTGATTTTATCAGCAATAATAAATATATGATATTCCGGTACAAAAGGTTCATCAATTCCAAGATATTTAGTTTGAGTAACTTTATAGCCGTATGATTTAAGGATTTTTTCCCATCCATTTATCCTAAGGAAATTTAAAGGTACATTAATATCCTGATCTCCAATTACACGATTATAAAACCAATCGAAAAAACTGTTTGAAATTCTAAAATGATCTTCTTCAACATAAGCTTCTTTTATGATCAAACGAGTTTTAGTTATTCTTGTTGCTTCGTCCAAGAGATGGATAGGATCACTTGCATGATGCAAGACAGTATAGAGAATTGTTGTATCAACATCCTCATCTTTTAAAGGGATTCTACTATCTGGACTGTACAAGATCATTTGCAGATCAGTGTAATTATAATCTTCAATATCGACAAGAATTACGTCTTTACCGAGCTTTTCCTTTATTTCTTTAGCTAAAAGTCCATTACCAGCTCCCAGATCAAGTACTCTCTTCCCTTTAATATAATCTTTTATTCCATCAAAATTCATTTTAGCACGTTTAATAGCATATTCTTTTTTATCCTTTTCATTACCAGCATGGTTTCTAATAAATTTTCTTAATGTATCTTCTACTCTAACTAACGGTAATCCTTTTTTAATACCCTGAGTTATTGTTCTA
This sequence comes from Promethearchaeota archaeon, assembly GCA_048941625.1. GTDB lineage: Archaea > Asgardarchaeota > Lokiarchaeia > Sigyniarchaeales > SOKP01 > Loki-b32. Next base: position 19,829 of record JBHLNK010000045.1, read on the forward strand.
TATACATATAACCAGAAGATATACCTTTTAAGAAAATTTAAATTAGCTTCTTTCATTGCAGCTAAAAATGAGGACTTAATTTCATTCAAATATTGTTTATCGTTGTTTGTATTCCTAAAAAATATGGGATATATAACATTTTCTACAAGATCAATATCTTTACTGTTAACAGGTTTATGAAATTTTATTATTTCTTCTTGAATCATCATTATCAAAACCATTCGATTTTTAAGTAAGTGAGCATTTACTCATTTATAAACTTTATGAGTAATTGCTCATTTAATGTTATAATTATGTCAAGTAAAAAATTTTCACGCAATAAACAAGAAAAAATTAAATTAATTTATGATACATTTTTCAATCTAATTTTAAAACGAGGATATCACAAAACTAGTACAAATCACATTGCTAGATCAGCTAAAGTTAGTATTGGTACGATATATAAGTATTTTCCGAAAGGGAAAGAGGATATCATAAGAAACTATTTTGAAGAATCAATGAAAACATTTCTAGACTCTCAAGATTTAGAAAGAATTACTGATGAAAATGTTAGAGAATTTCTCAATAACTTTATATTAGAATTATTTATGAATCATAAAGAGAATAAGGGGTATAATCTCGCCTTTAGATCTGCTATTCAATCCGATAAATCCTTACTTAAGAAACATAATGAAAAAATAAATAACTTATTTAGAGAATTAGCCCAAAAACTAAGGGAAACAAATCAAAGCTTCAATAAAATACCTGAAGAAAATTTAGTTAAATTATTTATCTTTCTATATAATCTTGTTAATGCAATAATTTATCACCATTTATTTATAATGAAGTTGTTTAATACGGATGATGAATTAATTGAATATCTCACTAGCCTTGTAGCTTTCTCTTTAAAGTACTTAGTATAGAGTGGCGGTTATGATGAATACTATCTTATTCCGCATAAGAAAGATGTTTATGTAGTTCCCAGAATGGCGGAACAATCCCTAATTCTGTGAAAATATCATAGAAACAGAAAGCGCCCCATTGATCTATGACCTTTCCTTTTGAATTAATATATAAGATTGTGGCCCCTTCAAATTCCACCTGTTTATTGGTGGGTTCAAACCCCCAACCTTTCCCTGAATGTGTAGCACGCCCAATATATCTAATCCATACTTTATCTTCCTCACCATTCATTTCTACTATTTTATATTTTAAATCAGGAAACATAGTACGAAAATATTTAATTTCATGTTTGATTTGAGCAGGACCGACCTTATCAATATTTATCCATTCAGGTTTATATTTAGGATCCACAATTTCGTCTGCAATAGCTAAATCAGGTTCACTCCACATTTTATGATACCATAATTTTGCAATTTGTTCAGTCTCTTTAGGTTTCATATTAAATTCAAATTGTTTTGTTTTTTATATCTTCTCTATTTCTTTTAAATAATAAAAAAGATTTATTTTTATAATTGCACTATTAATTTTATATCTTAAGAATATAATAAAAAAGAGCGAAATATCATGCCTAAATGCAAATTTTTTATTGTGGATGTCTTTGCTGAAAGAAAATATGAAGGTAATCAACTTGCTGTTTTTATGTGTGATGAAGTATTATTCGAAGCAGAAATGCAAAAAATAGCGAAAGAAATGAATTATTCTGAGACAACATTCATTACTTCAAAAGATAATTATGATGTTCGGATATTCACTCCCGAAGTTGAATTAGCATTTGCAGGACATCCAACCATTGGAACTGCTTTTGTGATACAACAAGAAATGATCAAGAGTAATATTAAAACAATGACCTTAAACTTAAAAATTGGTCCAATTCCTTTATTGTTTAAATATAAATCAGGTAAGCCTGAAATAATATGGATGGAACAGAATGAGCCTACTTTTGGTCGATTCTTTGACAACGAATTGTTAGCACAAATTTTAAATCTCGATGAGATCGATATTGATGATAGATTTCCAATTCAAGAAGTATCTACAGGTGCTCCTTTCATTATTATTCCATTGAAAACTTTAGATGCCTTAAAAAGAGCTAAAGTGGATATTGACAAATGTTATGAATTGATGGAAAAAACAGACGCAAAAAGTTTGTTAATTTTCTGTCCAGAAACTCGGAACAAAGGAAATGATTTGAGTGTTCGAGTTTTTGCTCATTATCACGGTATCCCTGAAGACCCTGCTACCGGATCTGGGAATGGATGCCTTGCAGCCTTTTTAGTAAAACACCAATATTTTATTAAAAATAAGATTGATATAAGGGTTGAACAGGGATATGAAATTGGAAGACCATCATTACTATATTTGAGAGCAGAAAGTTTAGAAGAAGAAAAAATAAGTGTTTCAGTAGGAGGGAAGGTTATACTTACTGGTGTTGGAGAATTAACAGATTAATTAAAAAGTAATATTTTTTTAAACACTTGTTCTATACGCTTTAACTCTTCGTGCTAAGTCATTAACTTCTTTAGGATGTGAAAATAGAGCACATGGAGACCCATTAGTTTCCAATAGATGATCATTTGCTCTAATTTCCTTAAATAATTCGCTATCCAGACCTTCTCTTAGACTTGATTTAGTTAGATTGTGTGTCGCAAGATCAGAAACAGGACAGGGTGTTAAATCTCCTGATGGTGTAATATGGGCAAAACCTCTTCCCGCTGATACACAACCTCCCATATATTCTTCATCTCCAGGAGAATGGAGGAGAAATATTTCTTTGGTATCTCTATATTCCAAAACTCTTTCTCTGAATTTCTTACTTTCATCATGGGTTAACAATAACTCTGTATCATTATCTACAGGAATATATTCTAAAAGAAATGCTAGCTTAATTCCTTTTGATATTAAATCATCGATATTTTTTGAATCCATCCAAAACTTGACATTATTTCTATTAATTGTTGCTGATATACCACTAATTACACCCTTATCATCTAACTCGTTAATAGTACTGATTGCCTTTTCATAGACTCCTGAACCTCTACGTTTATCAGTTAAATCTTGGTCTCCTTCAATACTTACCATAATAACTATATTTTTTAGTCGCTTAAGTTCTTCAATATCTTGTTTTCTCAATATAGTTCCATTTGTGAAAATTAAGAATAATCTATCTTTAAATTCTTCACCAATTTTTAATAAATTAGGAAGCAAGAATGGTTCACCTCCAGCGATAATGAATGCGAATACTCCCAATTCTCTTGCTTCTTGTATTATTCTCATCCATTGCTCTAAATTTAGTGAATTTTTTAACTTTGAGCTACACAATGTACCTGTTGCAGCTGCATAACAACCCGCGCATTTAAGATTACAATTTGAAGTAATACTTAAAATTAGGAATGGTGGCACTTTTAAGCCTTTAAGTAGCTCTTCTCCTCTTACTTTGCGCGATTTTCTATATGCTTTAGCTAATCTCAGCATAGCATACATACTTTTAGGATGCTTTAAAATCCAAGGCATAAATGTTTTTGCCATTAAAGGATCCACTTTTTTCAGAGTGCGGTTAATATAGGTAGTATTTTTGTCATCCATTTTTAAATCAATTCAGATATTCTTAGGTAAATTTTATATGGTTATCATTTAATTTAGTAATAAAGACATGGTTAACTTATAGTTTCAGTAGTCCAATTTTTACTATTAATTAAAAAGGCAGAATAACATAACTTAATGTCAAATTTTTACTTAATATCAACTAATATAATGATTTAATGAATGTTTTATTATTACTCGTTTTTCAAAAAAATAAAAATCATAATTAATTACTAAATACTTAATATGGACATTAAACTAAAGTATGCGATTTTTACACTTGGTGTAATCCTTTTTCAATCATTCTTAAAGTTAATTGGTGTTATAATAACGGGGAGTTTAAGTTTTCTTTCTGAAACGATAGACACCTTAACTGACATTGCTTTTGTTTCAATAACTCTATATTCAATTCATTACAGTCAGAAACCAGCGGATTATGAACATATGTATGGCCACGCTAAAATGGATTCAATATCTGCAATGATTCAAGGAATTATTCTAATGAATATTTATGTTATTTTGATATATAATGCTATTAATTCAATAATTAACAGTTCTTATGAAGTTTCTAATACTAATCTTGGTTTAATTTTACTTATAATATCATTTGTTGTAAATTTAACATTCTCAAGAATTTTAATATCAAAAGGTAGAAGAAATAAAAGTATAACATTAGAAATGCAAGGTTTAAATCTATTTCAGGATTCTATGAGAGCAATCATAGTTTTCTTAAGTTTTATTTTTGCTCTTTTTAATATCGTTTTTCTTGATCCTATATTTAGCATTATTCTTTCAATTTGGATAATATTTGGCGCGTTAAAATTAACTAAAAGAGGAATCAAAGAACTAACAGATACAAATCCAATAAGCAATATTATTATAGAAGATCTGAGAAAAAACATTTTTGAATTGGAACACGTTGTTGGTGTTCATGACATCAAAATACGTTCAAGCGGTAAGACTTTATTTTTAGAAGTTTTCTTATCTGTTGAAGATCATATCTCTATAGTACATGCAAATGAGATTACAAAATCTATAAGAACTCTGAGTAGGAAGATTTTTCCTACATACGAAGTAGAATGTATAATTGAAATGAATCCCATAGCAAGCGAAGAATCTATAGGTGAAGGCATAATTAATTTAATTTTTTCAATGAAATCTGAATATCCACAGATTATCGATTTTAAAGATCTCAACATATTTAGGATTGAAAATGAATATTTCATTTCTTTGGTGGTAGTAGTTGACGAGACACTCTCGCTTAAAAAAGCACATGATTTATGTACAGATTTTGAAAATCAGATAAAAAAACAAGCACCTTTAATAACAAGAGTTATTACTCATATAGAAAGTCAATCTCATGATGAAGCTTTATTCTCAGATCAGATAAAATGTGCTGATGTTGGACCGGAAATGGTCAATCAAATAACCAAAGTAGTTGAGAATTTGTTAAGATCACATCCTAAAGTTAGAGGATTTCATCATTTAGAGTTTTGGGCTACAATAGATTATTGTATATTAGAAACTCATATCTTCTTTGATGGATCTCTCAATATTTCTGAAATCCATGACTATATATCTGAAATAGAAACTTTAATTAGAAAAGAATTGGGAATAGATAATTTAGAAAGAATAATACTTCATTCAGAACCTCTTGAAGGTCAGAAAGAGGGTATCTTTTTTTAAAAAGAAGATTCAGAAAGGAAACTTATAATTACTTAATCCAAGCTCACTTTGCATTATTTTGATATCATTCTGTAAGCTAATATTAAGTGGTATACCCTGTTTTTCTTTTTCTAGGCTATTATAATATTCTTTTTCTCCTGCTGTATAGATTCTGTCTTTATCAGGTGCTTTCTTAGATTTCCTTAAGCTACGCATAATTTCTCCCGAAATTTCTTTGAATCGCTTAAGGGGTATAAAATTTTGAATATTAATAGCTAGAAAGAAATGACCAACCTTTAATCTTTTTTGACCATTTTCTACAATTCCCGCAGTATCTTTTAAATTAACTCCATCTTGAAGCGCAGAGGATAAAATCTCAGCAAAAGTAGCATAACCATAACCTTTGTGACCAGATGTTTCTTCACCTTCTCCTCCTAGTGGGAGTAATGCTGCAGAACGTTTAACTAACTTGTCTAATACTATATTTGGATCTGTCTTAGAATTTCCATTATCAGAGATAATAACACCTCTAGGAAGAGACTTATGTAATCTATTATATACTTCAACTTTTCCTCTTTGAATTATTGACGTGGCACAGTCTATTAGAAATGGAAAATCTTCATCTGTTGGTGCACCATAAGTTAAAGGATTTGTCCCTAGCATGGGTTCAATACCAAATGTAGGAGGGACTGCTGGACGAGTATTTGTAGTTACAAATCCAATCATCCCTTCTTTTATCGCCATAAGGGAATAATAGCCAGCAATACCAAAATGAGTTGAATTTCTCACTGCAACAGCCCCAAGACCATACTTTTTAGCCTTTTCAATAGCTAGTCTCATAGCAAGATACGCAATTACATGCCCCATTCCACAATTACCGTCAAGAACTGCTGTAGTTTTATTATCTCTAATAACTTTTATGTTAGTTCTTGGATTATATATACCTGCTTTAATTCTGTCATAATACATTTTACATCTTTGAATTCCATGGGATTCAATACCTCTTAAATCAGAAGTGATTAGTACATCAGCGATTATCTCCGCATGTCCTTCAGGAACGTCAAGTTTGATAAATACATCTTTAATAAAACTCTTAAGAATCTCTGCATCTATATAGTAAGAATGATCTTGAGATGTTGATTCATATTCTTTCTGAGCATTTTCAACCATTTTTTTAAGCACTGAATAAGGTGATAAAAATTAATTAGGATACTTTCTATTTAATTAAAACCATATTTAATATAAGTTGAATATTAGTAATTCTGACATAAACCAACAAAAATTTGAAGAACCATAAGAAAATCCTTTAAGATTATTAATTTCTTTTTTATATAGGAGCTAATATTTATAAATAAAATTATCATTTTATCTGTTAAAACAAAAATATTCATCAAAGGACCTAAGTCATATAAAAATGGCTCCTGTCATCCCCTGGATTTTTGTCTTTTGGTTGTGTATTTAATACACATAGGAATAACCTACTTTACCTTTTAAAAATTTTTAGCCTCGTATTGAGGTTCTTGGCAGGAGCCGCCTTTATTTTATAAATATAACTAGAAAATTACAACAGAATCTTAATATAAGAAGTAGTAATTTATAATAACAAAAATACTTCTAATAGAAACAGATCTAACTTTAAATCTTTCAATAATTTCATGTTATTGTAAATATAAGCATAAATATTTTCATCGCTAAAATATTTAAAACAGGAATTCTTTCCTTTCGTTTCCTTTAGAATATAGACAATTTTAGAAAGGAGTAATTTTAAGATTTTAATTACTAAATCTTTATCACTTTTCATCAGATTAATATCTAAAAGGTTAAACCAAGATTCCTTGCTGAAACTAATGTTTTTTAACTCTGGAGTACTTTTAAAATCCTCATTTTTTATGAGATCATTATACATTTCCTCTACTTTATTCAGAATTGAAGTTTTATATTTACTGTACATTTTATTTTCTATCACATTTCTTAACATAATCAGAATTTTTTGAAAAATACCCAATATGTCAAAAAAATCTGCTACTTTTGCAAGATCCTCTACTTCCCCCCATTGATCATAATAATCTTCAATTTCATTGATAAAAGGTAAGAAAATGTTAATGTCTCCATCCCAAGTTTGTCTCTTTTTCTCCCAAACGGGTTTGAATTCTTTTATAAATGCATTTTTGATAACATTTAACCTACCCAGAAGAAGTTCGGTTTTTATATGTTTTGTATCAGCTGCGACAAAAAGTAATTTAAACTTTTCTTCTAATATATAAACCCATCTTAAACCACTCATTTCTATAGAATCTAAAGACTCTTTAAATTCAACCATTGAAAAATGGTGAAATGCTGTTAAAAATCCAGAGACTATATCTTCATCAGCATCTGTTTTTAAAAAAGATTTGTATAAAAGTTTAACTCCTGAATCCGCATCCATTACCCATATAATCATATTCTTTAAAAAAAATTAGCTTCTATATAAGAGGTAATAAATTTATAACTCTTTTAAATTATTTCCAAATTTAAAATCCTAAATCTATTAAAAAGCAGTTTTGATCTGTTAATATCTTATTCTTGGATCAACAAGTGCATAGATTACATCAATTGCCAAATTTATTGTTACAAATATTATAGTAATAACAAAAACTAACGCTGTCAAAATCCAATATTCAGATTCTCTTATAGCATCTATCATCAACTTTCCTATTCCATTTAAATTGAAGGTTGTTTCTGTAAGCACTGCTCCTGATAGTAAGCCTGCAAAACTCAATCCAATAACAGTAATCGTTGGAATCAATGAATTTCTTTGAGCATGAACATGAATAACGTCCTTTTCTCTACATCCTTTCGCTCTAGCAGTTCTAATGTAATCTTGCTCCAACACTTCTAACATACTGGAACGACTCTGTCGAGTAATTCCTGCTAAAGAGATAAAAGCTAAACAAAATACAGGCAGAACCAAATGATAAAAATAATCTGTGACAAAGTATAACTCACCTGAAATAATGGCATCAATCCACCTAAATCCGGTAACAAAGGGTGGATTTGTATATGCTCTTGTTTTATAACCGGTTGCGGGAAACCAGTTTAATATATATGCCAACCACCATTGAAGAAGTACTCCTAAATAGAATACCGGAATTGACACCCCTACAAGAGCCATCCCTCTTATCACCGTATCTCTAGGTTTATTTCTGTGGGTAGCAGATATAACTCCTGTTTTTGCTCCTAAAAAAGCAGCGATTACCATTGAAAATATAGCTACATCAATAGTTCTTGGTAATTTTTCTACGATAATAGGCCATACATCTACTCCATGAGCAATAGAAACAGATTTTCCCCAATTCCCAGTAAATAAATCTCCTAAATATTTAAAATACTGTAATATTATCGGTCTGTCAAGCCAAAGATAATGAAACCAATATTCATATGCATCAGGATCAGGTTTTCCAGGAGGAAGAAATGCTAAGACGGGATCACCAGGCATTAGTCGTGATAAAATAAAAGTTAAAGTCATTACTCCAAATATAACAGGTATCAATGCGATTAAGCGTCTAATTAGATATTTTAACAATGACATATTTTTATAAAACTCCAAATTTTCCTAATAATTCTTGTCAGAATCATCAAAAATAGAGAGGATCTCCACCCTTAAAAACATTTTTCTGTTCAAATTTTTGAACATATGGAAAAAATAATAAGAATAATTAGATTAAAACCAATAATTGTTAATAATCGAATAAAATTTTGTAGTTCCTTATTAAAGATCAATGAAACCTATTATTATCTTTTATTTTAAAAGAATAATTCATTATCTAATAGTCCTTCAAGGTATCATGACTATTTTATTCTTAGTTTTATATTTTCAAAATGTCATAACTCAAGATATCATATACTTCTATTTGTATTTCTCGATTGTAGTCTTGATTAT
>JBHLNK010000130.1:0-6608 GCA_048941625.1 Promethearchaeota archaeon
ATATAGTTTTCAAAAAAATGTTTTTCTGACAAATGTTATGGAGAAAAAGAAACTTAATATTTTATTAATTGAAGATAATAAAGCTGATGTACGTCTTATTAAAGAATTGCTAAAAACAAATAAGGATTTCATTTTTGAGTTAGAATCAAATCCAAGACTTTCTGAAAGTGTGAATCTTATTAAAACAAAAAAATTTGATATAATTTTGTTAGATCTAACACTACCAGATAGTGATAGAGAATCAACATTGGAAAATGTTTTAAATGTTACCACAGAAATTCCAATAATCATCTTAACAGGATTGGATGATAAAGATTTTGCATTAAAATCTCTTCAAAATGGTGCTCAAGATTATATCGTAAAAGACGATCTTAATAGTTCAATTTTAATTAGGGCAATTTTATATGCTATTGAACGACACAAAGTTGAAATTGAAAAAGCAAGAGAAAAAGCTCCCAAAATTCCATTCGATGAAAAAGATAAAGAAATTCTGAATTATCTTCAGGATAATTATAGAATCTCATATAAGGATTTAAGTAAAAAAGTGAATTTAGCTGCTAGTACTATACATAATCGTGTACAAAATATGATTAAAGAAGGAATCATAAAGAAATTCGATACGTTTGTAGATCCTTTTAAAGTGGGATATGAATCTATTGCAATTGTAGGTCTTTCAGTGGATCCATTAAAATTAGATGCTATTGCTAGAAAACTCTCCAACTTTGATGAAATACAATTAATCGCATCTTCCACTGGTGATCACAATTTAATTCTCCAAATTATCGCTAAAGATGAAAAAATGCTTTGGAAATTTATTAATGAAGATATTAAAACTATAGATGGAATTCAGATTCCAATTCATGTATCTAGTTTTATTGATCTTTTTAAAATGACTAATAAAATAAATTTTAATATGGAAAAAAAAAGTAAGTAATTCCAATTGATCTATAAGTAGAAATATAAGTTAATTTTATAAAATATAAAAAAAATTTATGGAAAAATACCTCTTAATTCAATAGCTTTAGCTAATCTCGAGATTGCAATCATATATGAGGCTATTCGCAAAGTAACTTTCCTAGCTATTGATAAATTATAGACTTCTTCAAAGGCATTAACAAGAATACTTTTTAATTCCTGATTTATTCTCTCTAACTTCCAAAAATAGCTATGAATATCTTGAATATATTCAAAATAAGAAACACAAACACCTCCCGCATTGGCAAGAATGTCAGGGACTACAATAATATTTTTTCTTTTTAAAATTTCATCAGCTTCTGGAGTTGTTGGACCATTTGCTCCTTCAAGGACAATTTTACATTTTATATCATATGCATTTAAATGAGTAATTTGGTTTTCTATTGCTGCGGGGATTAGAATATCACACTTAATAGTGAGTATATCTTCATTATTAATGAATTTATAAGTCTGGTTTTGAAAATCTTTTAACAAATTTCCTTTATTTCGCCAATCTAATAAATTTTTAATATCCAACCCTTCTTTGGAAAATAAACCTCCACTAATATCCGAAACAGCAATTATTTTACATCCATATTCATATAAAATTTGAGCTATATTTCCTCCAACATTTCCAAATCCTTGAACTACGATTTCTTGAGATTTAAGATCTATATTTAATTTATTATACAGAGCTTCAATTACAAAAAATAAACCCATTCCTGTGGCAGTTTCTCTTCCAACTGAACCTCCAATTTCAATTGGCTTTCCTGTTACGACTCCTGGAATTGCTCTTCCTTTATTCATAGAATAAGTATCCATTATCCAAGCCATAATTTGAGAATCTGTATTAACATCTGGAGCAGGAATATCCATGTCAGGCCCTATAACATTGATAATTTCTGCTGTATATCTTCGGGTCATCCTTTCTAATTCTCTTTTTGACAATCTTGTAGGATCTACACAAACACCTCCTTTTGCGCCACCAAGAGGCAAATTCAACAAACTACATTTCCAAGTCATCCATGTAGCTAAAGCTTTTACCTCATCAAGATTTACATTTGGAGAAAATCTGATACCACCCTTTCCTGGTCCTCTAACTGTTGAGTGTTGTACTCGATATCCCTCGAAAATCTCTACTTCACCATTATCCATCTTTACAGGAATTGAAACTATTAAACAACGCTCTACTTTTTTAAGATAGTTCTTAATGCTTTCACTCAATCCCATTTTTTCAGATACAATATCTATTTGCTTTTTTGCCATTTCAAATGGGTTAGTTTCAACTAATGTATCTTCCTCATCCCATGCTAAAACTTCAGTCTTATCAATAGTACCTAAAGTATCTGGGTACAATATTTTTAATGGTCCTTTTTTTTTATCTTCTAACATTTTCGAATAATATTCGATTTATTATTTTTAATTTTAATTGAATAGATAATATCTCTACATTTTATATATGTTATTCAATATTTATAAATCTGTCGAATATAATCCTATGATAAATATTTCAAAGCGAAGATAATTCGTGAAACTAAAATAATTATGAACTACATTCGATGAGTCATATATTAGGTTCGTTTATTTAAATATATAAAATGAAAAAAAATTTTTCAGATGAATAGTTTTAATGGATCTTGCTGCGTTATTTAATAAGGCTTTTGAATATGAATAAGAAATTATGGTTTTTGATAAATTCATTTAGTGTATTAGGATTTTCAATATTTAAATAAACGAAAACGATATTTAAAATAACAAATGAACAGTTCATAACAAATGTTATGGCTACATAGATCTTTAAATCCAAAATAATGGATTTAATACAAATTAATGTGTAATGCAAGAAATGCATGGATCGAAAGCTCTAATTATTACTTGTACCTCTTCTTTTACTAAATTTATATCCCCGGTCTTCTCAAATAAATCTTGGGCATAACGAGTAATCATAAAATTAATTAAAGGGATGTTGAACTCTGAAGCAACGAATAATTTTATTCGATCAATAGCACCACTTTTATTAAGATGATAATGATGTAATAGTAAACCTCTTGGTGCTTCGACTACTCCAATCCCCTCTGTTTTTTTTATTGAATCAAGAGAGGGAAGGTTTTCTTTAACGTTTAAAACAGGATCGTCTAATATTTGAATTGCATTATATATTTCAGTATAGATTTCTATTAATCTTATAAAATTAGCAAATAATATGTTATTTTTCCATACCTTGTCAAAAGCCTCGAAAGAAGCAGCGATTTCATTGATTCCATAATTTTCAACAATATTATAACGAGAAAAAGGTCCCACAATTACATTTGTCTTAGTTTCAAAATAATAATCAATTCCTCGCAATTTAATTTCTTTACCAAAATAGGAAGAATAGTTTTGTTTTTCAAATTCAATTAGATTTTTATTACTTTCTTTAATTCTTAAAGAACCTAAATATCTATCATAATATCCATTATTAGTTTGCCCTAAAGAAATAGTATTTGGAAGATCATACTGATTTGGAGGAATCTGATCAGCAAACATTTCAATTACTTTATCTATTATCCATTCTAAATTAATATAAGATTTTTGGAAACTCTTTTTAGCTAATGCAATATTTTTACGCGAAGGAGAATAAATAATACCTCCTGGAAAATGCGAAATCAAATGAACAGATCTACCACCAAATAATTCATTTATTTCATTTCCGCTTTTAATTAAATCATATAAATTAGATGTCAATTGAGGATTAAATTTTATTAATTCATAAGGAGTCAACATTTTTTGACTAAAATTAAAAATTTTTAAAAGATCTGGTAAACATTGGAAAAAAAAATTCATTGAATGTGACTTTATTAATTCTCCTGTCATTAAAAGTCGTCTTAACAGAATATACTGTTCTGGAACTTCAACTTTGTATATATCTTCTATAGCTTTACAGCTTGCAATTGCTTGAGAAGAATAACATAAACCACATATTCTTGATACTATTTTTGGAATATCTAATAATTTCTTTCCTATTATAAAATCCTCAAATCCTCGATATATATCAAATTCAAAATTTACAAATGAAATTTCATCATTCTTAAGCAAGATCTTTACGTCGCCATGACCTTCAACACGCTTACAAACATCTATTACTTTTAACATTTTTTTTTACACCCTAAATTTTGGTTTTGAAAATCGATAAAAAATCCCTGCGTAATTCTTTAACTCATCTGATAACCTTATCAAACTTAAATAATTGATAAGATTAGAAGTAAAATCTTTTGATACGGGACCTAAACACCCTTCGCATGGAAGACCTAACTTAATACATTTGTGCTCACATCCATCACGAGTTATTGGACCTAAACACAAAATACCATTTTTCAAAAAACATTCTGAAAATTCATCATCTAAATTAATTTCTTCTGGATTTGGATTAATTTTAGTAATATTTATATGAGAGTTAATTTCCATTTTTCCTCGAATTGGACAATTAGCACACATATTTTTTTCTGATAAAATTATTTCTTTGTTTTCAACCAATCTAATTAAACAGTTTCCAAAGAGTTTTGAAGGAGGAGGGCAGCCTGGAATATTTCCATCTATTTCAATATAATTTGAAATTGGGTCTGAGACTTTAGAATTTGAAAGGCTTAGAATTCCACCAAAACAAGCACATGTTCCTAAAGCAAATACTTTCTTAGCATGTTTTCTAACGTTTTGAAGAGTTGTTATTTGGTTTTCTTCAGATACACTTCCTTCTACAATAGCGATATCGCAATCATCAATATTTTGCATATCTAAGATAAAGTTAAATTTTGTTATTTTTGTCCTCTCTAAAAATTGTGGAAAAATCTCTAAAGACATAAGAGTTGAGATACAACCACTACATGATGTTAAAGAAATTATTATTACTTTAGGCTTCAAATTTAATCTCCTCCTTTAATTTTTCAAAAAAAGCATTAGTAATTTCAGCAAACTTATTACCCTGAACAGCATTAATGTGTTCAAGGATTATTCGATCTCTGTATTTTGGAGATATCACATTCTTTAATAACCTAATCTTATTTCCAACTTTGTCAACGCCATCTATATATCTACAAGCATCTTGTTTACAACCAAATATCATTACTCCATCAAACCCTAACTCAAAAGATCTGACAATAAAACTTGTATCGATACGTCCAGTACAAGGTACTCGAATTATGAACGTGTTTGGATTATATGAGATTTTCTTAAGACCTGCATCATCAGCAGCTGCATATCCACATGAACCACAACAAAAATCAATAATTTTTGGTTTTGCTCTAAATCTTGAAAAAACTTCAATCGTTTTAAGAATCTTTTCAGAACTATCAAGATTTAAGTCTATTGCATTAGTAGGGCAAACACTTGCACATGTGCCGCATCCTTTGCATTTAAATTTATCAATACTTATTTTATCTAATTCTATTGAAATTGCATTATAAGGACATATTTTAACACATAATCCACATAAACCACATTTATTTTCATCAATTTCAACGCCACTAAATTCTGCTATTAAATAATCTTTTGATAGTAATGAAATTATTTTTAAAGCACAAGTGTTAGCTGTTGAAATTGTTGAATTATAGTCCAAGGGGCCGAAGATAGTCCCTACACCATAAATCCCTGATGCTAAAGTATCTTCACTCATAAAACCATTGTCATCTAACGTAAAATCCATAAATTTTCTAAGGATCTTCAAGTCTTTATTCGGAATATACTTTAAATTTAATATAATTAAATCACTTGGGAATTCAATATTATCTGCGATAACGTAATTTTTTTCATTATTAACCTTTATAGAAATTTGATTAGCATATAAAAATCTGGGATTTGTTGACTTCAATAAAAACTCATCTTTATTCTTCAATTTACTAAGATCATAGAATACATTAACTTCACAATCAGGATTCCTTATCTTAATGTCCTCAATGTATTTTTGTGCTAAAATTTCTGAATAATTTGTTAAATATTTTGATGGACCAACTTCTTGAATAATAGATATTGAATTTATGGGCTTTTTATCAGATAGTTTTATAAGATTTCCTTCAGTAATACCATCAGAGGATAATATTCTTTCAAATTCTGCAGAAGTTATAATATTTTTATGTGGATTATAATGGTAATCCTCTAAATCTGCAGACAAATCAGATCCAATAGCAACGACCTTTACTCCCACCTTAATTTCTATCTTTTCTTCCTTTTGGTTTAAATCTATAGCTTTGTTTACACATGCTCGTTCGCAGATTCTACAGTTCAGACATTTATTTACATCTTCCTCATCAATTAGAGGAACAAATGGATATGAATGAATAAATGGAATATAGATAATTTTCCGATTGGACAAACCAAATTCATACTGATTTTTTTTTTCTATACTACAAACTTCAATACATTGTTTACAACCAGTACATTTTTTCACATCAATATAGCGAGGTTTTTTATTTAAGCTAATTGTAAAACTTCCTACTTCTCCTGATACATTTTCAATTTCAGTATTAGTAAAAATTTTAATATTCTTCTCATTTGCCAATTCACTGATTAATTCTGAAATGAAACAAATTGAGCAATCACCCATGTGATGAATTCTATGCCATCTAGCGACCTTCCCTCCAAGAGTAGGTGATTTTTCGATAAGATACACTTTAATTCCTGCG
>JBHLNK010000131.1:0-426 GCA_048941625.1 Promethearchaeota archaeon
TATCAAAATTTTCTATTTTATTTTCTTTTTATCTAATAATAATATACACAAATCGATCTTTTATATGTTTGGATAGCTATAATAATACTACTAAATCTATGAATAAATTTACTAGAATCAATAAAAATCCCAGAAATATAAATAGCAAAAGTTGAAAATTGATAATATAATTGCTAATAATTGATAATTCTTTTTCTTCTTTAATTAATTTTCAATTCTACTCGATTATTAAAATTATAAAATTGAGAGGAAATAACAATTCATTCTAATTAAAATGAATTTGAATAAGACAATATTGTAAATTTTTATCTTCTTCATAAATAGTGATAATATTTCCGATTTATTTAATTATTAAGACATCGCAAGGTGCATTTTTTGCCACTTTAGTGGAAACTGTTCCTAAAAAGACTTTTTTTATAAGTTCTT
>JBHLNK010000131.1:436-6436 GCA_048941625.1 Promethearchaeota archaeon
ATGCCGGCCAGGGTCCGGACGGCCAGCTCGTCGTTTTCCTCCGTTATGTAATTTTGGGCTATGTTTTTCTGGGCCGCATAGTAGAGGTCCTTTTTTTCATCAGAGACTTTTTTTATTTTTGAATGTTGTCCTCTACTTCCTAGTACAACCAGATCGATATTTTCCTTCTCTACAATTTTAGTAATATAATCTTCAGGAGCAATTTTTTCAATTAATCGAGTTTCAACCATATCCTGAGATGCTCCAAACTTCCTCTTTGTTTTATTCAAAAGTGTGTTTCCTGCTTCTTTATATACTTCATCAAGGGTACTATATGTTGAATAAAGTACCTGTACATTAGGATATAGATCTGAGGGGCTTCTATTATCTTTGATTGAATGAATTATCAAAACTTCGCAATTCCAAATCTTCTGAAGTTCGATTGCTTTATGCACAGCGTTATTAGAATGAAGGGAGCCATCTACAGCTAAAAGTATTTTTTTATAAATAATCTTCACCTCTAATATTTTGATATTATTTCTATTGTTATTAATTTTTCACTTTTGTTACACCTTAAGTCATTTGTTTTAATCTCTATTTAACATATAAAAAATACAGGTAAAGGAATTCTAATTATTAGTATAAATTTAAAATTTCGAAGACCAAACAATTTTTTCTTTTTTTCTTTAATAAATTTAAAAAGAAAAGATAGTTCTATCCATTTTTTTGACAAAACAATTATAAAAAAAATAAAAATTAAGTAGAAATTTTTATTTCATTTCCAAATAGTATCTTCTTAGCTTGTTCAAATGCAGAATTATAATCAAAGACTCGATTTCCTTTAGTCTCTGATGCTTCTTTAAGAATATTTGCTTCAATATTAGATTTTAAACGTCCTAAAGCTAATGCTCCAATTCCAAATATAGTTGGGTAGATTTCTTTATTATTATCTTTTGGCTTTAACCCTTCAATACCATATGGAGGCACTAAATTTATATCAATTACAATTTTATTTTTTAATTTAGCTAGTAATTTTTTTGATAAGATTTGTACACCAGCCGCAGCTAAGCACCAAATAAAATCTGCATTATTTATTATTTCTAATTTCTTTTCATCATTAGGTGCAAAAACACCTACAATTTCATTTTCAATTTCTCCTATTTCTTCATTTAATTCTTTTGCTAGGTTTTTTATAAATTCTTCATTTGATTTTTCCCAGGTTTCAACTAAATAAGTTTTACAATTTAATTTTGCTGCAATTATGGCAGCAATTCTCCCAACTGGGCCTGCTCCTAAAATAACTACTTTTTTCCTCTTTAAATCATAAATTTCATGTTCTTTGGCAATTTCAATGGTTTTAGCAACAACAGAAGATGCTGTAGTATGTGAACCACGAGGATCTATTATCACAGGGCATTCAAATGGGGTTACTAATGATTCTATAACTTTTTTAGCAATCTTATCTCCTTCTTTGACATTAGATCCACCAATAAAAAAAGTTGTAGGAGCTTTCGGTTTACGAGAAAAAATTGCATCTTGTACGAGTTTTGGTACTTGATCAGAAGTCATCTTGCTAAAAGGTATAACTACATCAAAACCTGCATCATAAGCCATATTTATATCGAAGGGCGAAGCATTTTCATCAGTATCAAAGAAATAACAAATCTTTTCTAATAATTCTTTCTTTTTCACTTTAATCGGAGATAATTCGAGTATACTTTTTTCAATTATATTTTTAATTGAATTAGATCCTGGATTATTCACTATTTTTGCATGCCTTTTAACTTTTATTTCTTCTGTTTCAATACCTAATTCTTCCGCCAATTTAGTAATTCCTTCAAAGTGGCTTGAATCACAGATAAAGAATGCTCTGAGTTTTTTTTCTATCATTTGCTTTGCAAATTTTAGAATTCCCATCATCATCCAAGCTTCCCGAACATTATATCTTATTTCATTTTCTTGAGAATTATATTCTTGCTGCAAATATTCCTTCCATAAAACCATCCGCTGAAATTCAAAATCATTCTTTGGAATTGCTTCAGTATTATTCTCTTTAAATTTTTCAATTGATTTTGTTAATTGTTTTATAAACTCTCTATGACTATCTAAATTGGAAGAAAGATAATTTTCTGCGTTTTCAGAAATATCAACCATTTTATAAGGGATATTATTTTCTCTGAATAATGTCTCTAAAGGATCCTGATTGGAAATTGTATCTTCCCACCTACTTCCTTTCTCTTCAACAGCGAAATCAGGATTATATTTCGCTATAAAATTTTCAATCAATTTAAGATACTCTCTAGAAATTAAGTGTAAATTCCATACTAAATCATGCTTTTTCTGTGCTGAGGTTTCGAACCACCATTCTATTGGAAATTCACTTTCTATTAATACTAATTTTAAACTTTTCTTTTTTAAAGGTTTTAATTCTAAAACTTCCATTAATAATTCCCCTCCTGTTTTATAATTTGATAAGGAATATTGTAAAAATTATTCAATTCATAAAAAATTACTTCTATATGAAGCTCTCTTAACAGTTTAGTTATTTCTAATAAACTTTTTTCACAAAAAAAATGAATAAGAGATACATCAATTTGTTCATATCGTCTTATTAAATCCAAGATTTTCTTGACAATCCATTGTGGTCTTGTTTTTGTTTCTATAATATTTTTATCATAAATAACTTCTTTTTCAAGAAATTCTATCCAAGATTTTAAATTTAATCCTTTAAAAGAGTTTTTATCATCCATCTTTCTATATTCTATTAATAATTCTCTAATTTGCTCTTCTTTATTGATTATTTCTTCATAAAGATATCCATATGCATACTCAGGTATATCTAATAAATAATATTCTAAGTTCAATTTATTTAAAACAATCGAAAGATTAGAATTTTTAAACTTTATAAAGTTTTCATTGCTCATCTCAACTGTAATGAAAGATACATTATTTCTTTTTGCTAAATCTTTTAAAATCTCAATATCATTAGATTTAGAGTTAATCTTGGTTCGATCTATTAAATATATCATAATATTCTTGTTTTTTAATGGTTTTATTTCTAACACTTCCATTCTTTTTCACTTCCTTTTTTTTATTATTATTAATAATGCTCATTGGAACTATCTTATACTCCTAAGATGAGCCCTTTCCATCTTTTTGAGCTATTAAATTATTTCCAATTATAAAATAGCTTGATTAAAATTTAAATAGTTTGATAAGAATAATCTTTACTCTTTTGACAAATAAAATTTTCAAAATGCTTCCTTGGATAATTTTATTTTTCAATGAAAATATTCCATATTTTGGCTTTATTCCCAACTAATCTTCTTTCAAAAATTAAAAATAAAAAAAATAATTGTTAAATTTTTTTTATAAGAAAATAATTCTGATATTTTCAAAGTCTAACAATATTGAATAGAAGGGCAGAAGATTCAAACTTCACTAAAATAAGACTTTTTTAATTGAAGAGTTATTTAATGACCATATTTTTGTTATTTTTAATCAACATATATTGACAATTTTGTTAATCTCTTTCTAACAAATTTGTAAATTCAACAAAATATATCATACACTTCGATAATTATGTTAATTAGTATTCATAAGTTAAATATAAGATTATGCATTTCCACCATCTTTCTTATCAGAATTGAACGATTTTATTATCCAAAAAATCAAAAAACTCAAAAATCTAGCATCCAAATATATATTATGATCGAAATAATTCTAGAATTGCAAAATCTGGAGCAAGAGTTTTTAAATATAATCTTCTTTTTTAATACTAGAGATCGGTCTTTTTAAAAAATTATTAAATAAAAAGTAAACGATACTTTTATCTTCCTTTCAGTAATTTTAATTAAAAATAATGGTGAATAGACCAATTTTAATAGAAACGAAAGAAAAGAAAGAAATATGCAATAGATGTAAAAAAACATTGGAAAATAAAGATTATATATACAGGCGTACAATGCCTAACGTTATAACATATATATGCTCCAAATGTGGCTATTTTAAATCTTATGTTGAGGAGTAATTGTCTATGTTTTCTTCTACTGGTGATGATATTCAATATGGCAAATCAAAATTTCAAAATGTAGAGGAAAGTATTAAAAATGTAATTTCAATGGCAAATTATTGTTATGATTGCAACCGATGTATAAATGTATGTCCACTTTCACATTTAGACGTTTTCCTTCCACGAATATTCTTAAGAGATTTAATTCTTTCTTCATTGGAAGAAGTTTTAAATAATTATAATATATGGAATTGTCTTACATGTGGTCAATGTACTATATACTGTCCCATGACTAACGGAAATGTAGGACTAATAATACCAGAATTAATCTTAGAGCTAAGAAAAAATTCAAGTAAAAATTATTCTGAGTTAGAAAAAATCGTCAATTGTGAAACTCATAATGATATTTTTACTTTAATTTCGAAAATTATGGCAAACAATTCCTTACAACCAAATAAATTAGAGTTTCTAAAAGAAAAAGGATTAAAATCTTCCACTTCAGGAGAAATTGCATATTTTGTTGGATGCTTACCTTTAATGGATGATATTTTCTATAAATTTAATTTAAATTATACAGATATAGCCTTTACGATAATAAATTTACTTAATGAAAGTGGTATAATCCCAGTAGTTTTAAATGAAAAATGTTGTGGACATGATATTTTATGGGGCAGAGGGAATATTGATACTTTTCAAAAGCTTGCTAAATATAATACTAAACTTTACAAAAACGCTGGAGTAAAAACTATTATTATTGGATGTGCTGAAGGATATAGGACATGGAAATTTGATTATCCTAAAATAATAGAAAGTTTTGATTTTGAAGTTTTACATTTTACTGAATTTTTTGTTAGAGAAAAAATTCTCCAAAATTTTAGATTTCCTTATAATTCTAAAATTAAGGTAACTTATCACGATTCCTGTCGAATAGGACGTTTAGGGGGAAAACTATATAGTTCTCCTAGAGAATTACTTAAAGAAATTCCAGGAGTAGAACTAATTGAAATGGAAAATATTAAAGATGATGCTAATTGTTGCGGAGTTTCAGCATTTAATAATTGCAATGAATCCACACATTTTTTAAGGGAAAATCGTATTAAGGAAGCAATTAGTACCGGAGCAGAATATTTAATTGTTCCTTGCCCTAAATGTCTAACACACTTCAATTGTTATATAAATGAGCTTTCTTTAAATAAAGAGTATAATGAATTGAGGAATAAAATAAGGGTGATTGATATAGCAAGTTTTATTGGAAAATTATTAATGTTATTTTAGGTCAGTTTTGTAAGATTGGGGAAATAAAGTTGTAAAAATATTATAACAGTTGTACTATATGGCAAATTTGGAGTGTAAAGTTCTGGTTATCGGAGGAGGAATCTCAGGCATCCAGACATCCCTAGATCTAACTAAGTTGGGTTTTAAGGTATATTTAGTTGAAGTCAAACCAACAATAGGAGGTACTATGGCGCAATTGGATAAAATATATCCTACTCTTGATTGTAGTTTATGCATTTTAGCACCAAAAATGGTTGATGTGTATAGAGATCCAAATATCAAATTGTTTTCTTATTCCTATGTTGAAAAAATTACTGAATTTGATGGGCATTATACTGTTACTGTTATAAAAAAGCCAAGATATATAAAAGAAGAGATTTGTAAAGGATGTGGTGATTGTGGGAATGTTTGTCCAGTTAGAGGAATTCCTAGTGAATTTGATGTTAATTTAACAACTCATGAAGCAATATACATGCCTTTTCCATCATCTGTACCCCCAGTATATCTTATTGATGATTCAAAATGCTTATATTTAAATTATCAAATATGCGGACTTTGTGCAAAAGTTTGCAGTGTAGATGCTATAGACTTTTTACAAAAAGCTGAAGAAATTTCATTACGTGTAGGGGCTATTGTTATTGCTACAGGATATAACCAAGAAATGCCAGACATTTATAATAATTTCGCTGGGTCCTCTCCCCATGTTTTATCAAGTCTGCAATTTGAGCGTTTAT
>JBHLNK010000132.1:0-6430 GCA_048941625.1 Promethearchaeota archaeon
AGGGTGAGTTAAATGTCTGAAACAAAGACCATTATAAGAATCGGTGTATATATTTGTAGATGAGGAGTAAATATTAGTGCCAATGTTGATTGTGATCTTATTAGAGAATATGTTGAAGCAATACCAAACGTCATTATAGCACGAGTAAATGATTTTACTTGCAGTGATCCTGGACAAAAAATTATTAAAAATGACATTTTAGATTTAGATTTAAATCG
Organism: Promethearchaeota archaeon; assembly: GCA_048941625.1. Classification (GTDB taxonomy): domain Archaea; phylum Asgardarchaeota; class Lokiarchaeia; order Sigyniarchaeales; family SOKP01; genus Loki-b32. The sequence goes on from JBHLNK010000132.1 coordinate 219, forward strand.
AATTGTAGTAGGCGCTTGTACACCAAAAATTCATGAATCTACATATAGAAAAGTTTTATCTGAAAGCGGTCTAAGTCAATATTATTTTCAAATGGTAAATCTCCGGGAACACTGTTCCTTCGTTCACTCTGGTAATAAAAGAACCGCTACTGAAAAAGCAATAAGATTAATCCAAGGAGGCATAAACCGAGCAAAGGGATTAGAAAAAATACCTTATAAAGAAATTCCCGTCAAAAAAGCAGTATTAATTATTGGAGGAGGTATTGCAGGGATGAATGCGGCTCTAGATTTAGCAAATCAGGGATTTAATGTTTATTTAATAGAAAAGGAATCTACAATTGGTGGAAAAATGGCTCAATTGGATCGAATTTATCCTACAGACGACTGTGCTATATGAGTTCTTGCTCCTATTATGGTTAGTACTTCAAAACATCCTAATATTACTTTATATACATATAGTGAAATTAGTGAATTCCATGGAATACCTGGGGATTATAATGTAAAAATAAAGAAAAATCCTCGTTATGTGAATGAAAAAAAGTGTACAGGTTGTGGATTATGTACAATAAAATGTCCAATAAAGATACCAAATAAATTCAATAGAGGAATTGGTGAACAGAAAGCTATTTACATTCCATTTCCACAGGCTATACCAAAAATTGCTTTAATTGATAATAGTGTATGCATTGAATGTAAAAACTGTCAGAGGAGTTGTCCTGCTGGCGCCATTGAATTCGAACAAACTGAAGAATATATTGATTTAGAAGTAGGGGCGGTCATAATTGCAACAGGCTGGGATGAATATCCAATTATGAAGAATAATGAATATAATTATGGGATTTATCTTGATGTGATTACTCAAATGGAATTAGAACGTATGCTGAGTCCGGTTGGACCAACAAGTGGTCATGTATGTAGGATTTCTAACGGAAAGACTCCTAAAGTTGTAGCTATGATTCAATGTGCCGGTTCGAGATCTTTAAAGGCGAATCCATATTGTTCGGTTGTGTGTTGTAATGTCGCTCTTAAAAACGCTCAATTATTAAAACAAGAATATCCCAATATGGAAATTGCTATTTTTTATATTGATATGCGATCATGGGATAAAGGAAACGAGGAGTATTATAGAAAGGCGAGAGAGGCAGGTATAATAATGATTCGAGGAAAAGTTGGAGATGTAAGAGAAGATCCAATTACTAAAAAGTTAAAAATTAGAGCTTTTTCAACTTTAACGAGTGACCTTATTACATTAAATGTAGACTTAGTAGTTCTATCAACTGGCATGGTACCTTCTAAAAATACTGAGAAAATAATTGAAATGTTGGGTTTAGGAAAAGATATAAATGGTTTTTTAACTGAAATACATGGATGTTTAAAACCTCAAGAGACAAATAATATGGGTATTTATATATGTGGATGTGCTGCTGGACCCAAAAATATCCCATATTCTGTATCAACAGCATTAGCTGCAGCAAGTAAAGCATCTACTTTACTTTCAAAAAAAAAGATAATTCAGGAATTAATTATTGCGGAAGTTAGTGAAAATTTATGTATGGGATGCCATAGATGTGAAAAACTATGCAAATATAGTGCAATAAGCGTCAATGAAAATAATATTGCAGTAGTAGATGATTTAAAATGTAAAGGTTGCGGTGTATGCATAACATCATGCCCTGCTCGGGCAATTGATCTAAAATATTATAGAGACCGACAGATTATCGAAGAAATTAAGGGTATCTGCAGTATAGAACGTGAATACAAAGAAGAATTCATTGAATCTATTGAGGTTGTATGGAAGAAGATTGAAGAACTCGCTCCTCAAATAATTAGTCTGAAATAGAATGATCCTTTTAAAAAAATTTTAGTTAAAAGGGAACTGACCTAATGCATAGGTTTTCAGAATAATATCAAGTAATAGTAGATATATGTTAACGGTTTAAATTCATATTAATTTAATAAAATTGAATAGAAAATTATCATTTTCAAAATAGTTTTATTTTAGAAAAAAGAATATATGAAGTGGTTTATCTAAGACTTGTTGATAAAGCTCTTTCCTTTAAAGATATTAATTTTTTATACCAACCTAATTTTTTATACTTCCACTCAATAGTTTTGTTGAATGGAACAATATATTGCTCAATTATGCCTTTTGAAAGCATACTATTTATTACTTTTTCACCTTTTTGAGTCCTAGTTAGTATCATAGAGTATCCTTCTGGTGCTCCAGAACCCCCTACACTAATATCTGTACATTTTCCTGTGAATTCATCACATTCATAACAATTTTTTCTAACTGCTGGATTTAAAGTTTTGATATCAATTTCAAATTCTTTATTATCCTTTGTTTTAACAAAAAAATTCTTGTTTATCCAAGTTTTCTTGATATTAGAAGGATAAACTTTAGTTTCAATTTTTAAAATATCATATAATTGAGAATAAATAAAATTCTCAAAACAAAAAAGACCTATAATATATTTAATGACATGGGCAGGCTTAACACCCAAAAATTTCATTTTACTAACAGCCCTACATTGACAAGGAGTTCCTATAAATGCTATTCTTAGTTGGTCAATATCAAATATCTTATTTTTCACAAGAATCTCCTGAGGGAGATTATATAAATCTTTTAAAGGGAATATTTGAGGAGAAATAGAATAGCGAGTGCCTGCTGATTTAAATAATTCCTCTTTATCAAATATAATTTTTGGAACTGGTTCAAAGTTATTGCTGAATTCCGAGACAATCGCAGCATCAATTTTATGCCTATCAAATAAATAAGTTAGAATTGCTGAAACTACCCCTCCGTTTTGTACGAACTTTTCTAATGTTGTATTTGTAGTTTTAGCGGCAAGAAATTTAGTGAGATGTCCAATATCATCTTCAATTTTATAAAGATCATTTAATTCTCTTGATAATACTGAAGTTTGAGGACAAATATAATAGCATACACCGCAATTAGTACAATTATTAATACTTTTTTCTGATTTAAACATAGGAATATATTGATTCATCTCAATAACATCAAAAGCTTGACACTCACAATACGATATGCACGCTCCACATGCACAGCATTTATTACTTCTAATTATTTCATTTTCAAGATCCTCAAAACTTTTTACTTTACCCTGTGAAAGTTTTAAAAATTCCGATTCAGTCACTCTAATTCCCTCCCATTAATTTTGTTTAAAACTATATTCTATTTCAATTATTCCAGATTTTTTAGGGATTTTTATTTTTCCCAATTCTATAATTCTCGATGTAAAATCTTTAATTAATTCTGAAAACTTTTTTCCCTCACTAGCTGAAATAGAGTGTAATTGAAATCTATCTGGTTCAATTCCGATATGTTTTATCAAGTTCTTTAAATGAACCATTCTGACCTGAGTATATCCGAATCCTTTTATGTAATGGCAATCACCCATATGACATCCTAAAATTAATACACCATCTATGCCAATATCAAACGCTCGTAGTATAAATATAGGTTCAACCCTACTAGAACACATAACTCTAATAATCCTAATATTTGAAGGATATTGAAATCTTGAAACACCTGCTAAATCGGCACCAGCGTAACTACACCAATTACAACAGAAAACTAGAATATTTGGGTCAAATTCATTATTCTTAATTTTTTTAACATCTAACAATACAATTACACCTAAAATTAGACAATTTCATAATCTATTATATCTATATCTGTTAATAAATCAATCATTTTGCTAATTTGGAATTTACTATAATGATTTTGATCAATAGCACCAACTGAACATTCTACAACACAAGCACCACAACCTTTACAAAGAGCCTTAATTATCCGCGATTTTCTTAAATTTATATTACTATATAAACCCATGCTTTTACAGGATTCATAAAATTCAATAGCATTATAAACACAAACCTCGATGCATTTGCCACATCCAATACACTTTTCTTCATTTATATAACAAGTTATAGATTCAGTTTCTATTTCTCCTTTAGCCATTATTATTGCCGCTCTCCCAGCAGCACCATAAGCTTGAATTATACTTTCGCCAATCCATTTTGGCCAATGAGCCCCTCCACATAAGAAAATACCTTCTGTCGCAAAATCTATAGGTCGAAGTTTTGCATCAGCTTCTAAGAAAAATCCATCCTTATTTGTCGTTACTTTTAACAATTTTGCTAATTTTTCTGTATCGTCAGCAGGAACATTAGGAGTAGCAAATATTAATAAGTCAGAATAGAATTCTATATCTGTTTGGACGCTTGTATTTTTATATTTGATATGGAAGCGACTATTTTTGTCAATGATTTTAATATCATTAATTGAATGATACTTCTCATAAGTTGCTTTTTTTCGAAAATTTCTCCATAAATTTTCAGCATTTAAGTCTGAAAACTGAAATTCTCTATATAAAACGTGAATGTGAGCATCAGGATTAATATTTAAAAGTTTCTCAATATTCTTTAATGCTACTCCACAACAAATATTTGAACAATAGGGTTTTATACTTTCTCCAGTATTGAATTCATTTCTTCTTTGATCCACACATAAAATTATTGTGGCATCTTTAAATCCAGGAATATCAGCATGGTTTATTGCAGTGAATTCTGTTTGAGTAAAAATATGGTTGGGGTATCTTTCTGATATATCTTTCCATTTAATTGTATTTATTTGCTTAGTTCCTGTCGCTACTATTATGGTACCTATATTGAGTTTTTGTTCTTTTGAATTATCCTGAAAGTTTTTAACTTTAACTTGGTAATTCCCAATATAACCGTGAACATCAATTACTTCAGTATTTAATAAAATGTGAACATTTGATTTATTCTTTAAATAATTAATTTGCTTTAAAATTTCATTTTTCGTAATGGGTATATAGTACAAGTCTATAAATTCAAGCGCAGCACCACCAAGTGAAGATTTTTTATCTAAAAGATATACTTCAAATCCTTGATTTGCTAAATTATGGGCAGCAGTTATTCCTGTTATTCCGCCACCAATTATCAGAGTTGACTTTTTTACTCTAACTCTAATAGGTTCTAATGGTTTTAAATTAATGACCTTCGCTAAATGCATTCTAATTAAATCACACGCTTTTTTCGTAGCCTTTTTTGGCTCATTTTGATGAACCCAAGAATCTTGGTTTCTTATATTTACTAGTTCAAATAAATATGGATTTAAACCAACCTCTCTGAGAGTGTTTTTAAAAAGTTGTTCATGTGTTCGAGGTGTGCAGGAAGCAACTATAAATCTATTGAGATTGTACTGTATGATTAATTCTTTAATACGTTCTTGAGAATCAGAACTACAAGAATACATGTTTTCCTCAACATGGATAACATATGGCAATTTAGAAACATAATCGACTACCTCAGAAACATTGACAATACCTCCGATATTAATACCACACCGACAAACTAAAATACCTACACGAGGTTCATCTTCTAACCTCACGGGTATTTCTGGAGGATAAATTACTTTTTTTATATTTTGAAACCTAGCAAGATAAAATTTTTCACTAATTTTTGCAGCACATGCTGAACCTTCAGCAACTGCCATTTGAATATCATTAGGCTTTCTAGAATAGCCGGTTATAAATATGTTCTTTTTTTCAAGTAAGATTATATCTTCTTCACGAATATATCCTAAATCATTACAACCCACACCAAGTTGTCTTATAAATTTATAGTAAGAAGGAATTGGAGATAATGCACTAGCTAATATAGCTATATCAACTTCAAAAGTTCCAACTTTTCCTTTATCAATATCTTCGTAGTATAATTTTAATTTTCCATTATCTAAATTTTCTTTAATATTTGAAACATAACCATTTACGTATTTAACGTTGTATTCATTCTTACTTTTTTCAATAAATTCATAAAAATTTTTTCCTTTCGCTCTAATTTCTGTATTAAAAATAAAACATTCGATATTTGGATCATGTTCTTTAACAACAATTGCTTCTTTAGCTGAGTTCATACAACATATTGCAGAACAATATTTTTTACATCTTGGATGATGGAAATCTCGAGAACCTACACACTGTATAAAAGCAATCGATTCAGGATGTTTTTTATCATCTAATCTTATGATTTGACCCCCAGTGGGTCCATTTGCAGATAATAAACGCTCAAATTGCAGACTTGATAAAACATGGGGAGAGGACCCAGCGAAATTATTATAAATGTCTGGCATTTCCTGGTTATATCCTGTAGCAATAACAATA
>JBHLNK010000046.1:0-27894 GCA_048941625.1 Promethearchaeota archaeon
TTACCTTTATATTCACCTCTAAAGAATACGAAATCTAAATTATTAATAATCTCCTTAAAATTATATTCAAAAGAATCATCTTCATTTTTTTTTCTATCCAAATTTTATCCTCTCAACTGGTTTAAAAACATGTTAATGATTAATAAAATTCTCGGTATTTTCATACTAGTGATTTAATCATCTGTAACATCTTAGAAGATTAATTTAATACTTTGTTTATAAAAATATTAATCTACCAATTAATTAATTATTCATAGTATTTATAAGTCGATTCTAAGTTATTTAAAAAAATGGACTTATATATCAATTATCTATAAAATAATGTCTCATCAATGACTGAATTAAAATTAAGAATTATTAAAAAACTCCAAGATGCTCGAAAATTAGTCTTTATGGGCGTTGGTGAAGAGAAACTGAGTGATGATGGAGTAGGCCCTTACATCGTTAGTGAACTTTTGAAATACTCGGATGGAAAATTTCTTTTTATAAATGCTGGAATTGATCCAATGAGTAGAATTGATGAGATTATAGAATTTCAAGCTTCTAATCTTATTCTAATCGATACATGCACTTTGAAGAAACCTGCAGGTACAATCGCAATAATAGAGCGAAAAGATATAAAAGAATCTGTTCCAATATCATCTCATACAATTCCAATTCATATATTCATAGATCTATTAATAGAGAAATTACCTGATTTAAATATTTTTATGATTGGAATTGTACCCAAAAGTCTTGAGGGATTTGAAGAATTAAAACTTTATAAGGATGATCAATATTCTCTTGAAGAAAAAACCATGAATGTAGATATTCCCTTCTTTGAATTTAATCTTACTAAAACAATTCAAAAAGTGGCAGATAAAATAATCCTAATTATAAAAGAAATTATAAGAGAAATTTAATAGACTAATTTTCCTTTTTTGAGATTCTAAAAACATAATCAGTAATTATATCTATTGTTTTTGACAGATTTTTTTGTTCTTCTAAAGTTAAATCTGTCTTAAGTTCTTCTAGGAATGCTATCACATTCTCAGCTTTTTTCAACATTCTAATATGATCAGAACCGTTTTTATTAAGCGATCCACCCCATGCCATAATTAAAATCACTTTCAGAATCTATTACATATAATATTAATAAAGATAATTGAAAAATTATTCTGATTTTAATAAATTTTAAAATAAAAGTTTAAAACAAAATTTAACCTATTTTTAGTTGGTAAAAAACTCCAATAACAGGATTATTACATATTGGTAAAAATGATCCAAGAATTAATGATCATAAACGAAGCAGGAATTGCTTTATTTTATCATAACTTCATTGATGAAGAGCAAATGAGTGATGAGCAATCTTTAGCGAGTTATTTTGATATAATTTGTAGATTTACTAAACAAAGTTTTAAAGAAAGTTTAAGAACTATAATACTGGACAGCTTTATCTTTTTCTTTTTCACTCATAAATCACATTTTCATTTAGTTCTCAAATGTGAAAATAGAGATTTTGATAAAGAAATTTTAGAACAGGTTTCTGAAACTATAATCTCAAGTTTCTTAAACCAATACAAAGAAATTTTAGATGATTTTAAAGGAGAAATTTCTTACTTTAAACCTTTTTCTAAAAAATTAAATGAAATACTTAAAACTAAATACAAGGATTTTATGAAATATGAAACTATTCAGTATTAAAATCACTTAAAATAAATAAAAAAGCAAAATAATTAAGAGAAATATTAAATTTCTCTTAAAAACCCCATGATAGATACGTCTAATTCTTTTTTATTGCTTAAAATCCACCCGCTTGTGTAGCCATTACTGTGATTACATCTTTCTTCGGATGAATTCCAATTTTTGCAAATTTCAATTGATCAGGAAGGACTTTCCCTTTAAAAATGAATTGTATCGCTAATATTGGATTTAGTTTGTATTCACGTTGGACAGTCTTCTTGATTTCTGCGATAGAGTTATTTGGATCTAATTCTATCAATTTGATAGCTTGATCTGGAGGAACTCCGGTCAGTCTAAATCTATATTGAGTAATTTTTAATCACACCCTAATTTAATAGTTTAATTTAATTTTTACTAGTTAATTATTATCATAAATTGATATTAAGGATTTTTGTCCAATAATCTAAACTAAAGTTCAAATTTCGAGTAAATAATCTTATATAATTGTTATATAAAATTTTATGAATTAATTAAAATCGAAATGGTTCTGGTGGAGGCCCTGGAGGGCTAGGTGGTTTTGGAGGATGGAAAGGGCTAGGTCTTGGTGAAGGTGAGGATGGTAAATCACTCAATCGCTGTTCTATATATGAAATACGTTCTTCAATTTTATCTAACCTTTCTTCGATTCTTTCAATTTGTTTTGCTATATTTGGTTCTTCTATCATCATATTCACTAAAATTAATATAATTTCTATTAAATTCCAAACTTAAACATTATATTCTAATTTTTAAGATTTTTTATTACGCTTTTAAAAATCTATACTAAAAATAACATTATTTGTACTTTGATATTTTTTAAGTCCAAATATATAAAAAAGGTATAGGCTTAAATATATGATTTTATATAATTAAATTATGGAAAGTTGGAACATTTCTAAAAAGTTAAAGATTGAATTATTAAAAAAAGCGAGTAGTATTGAAGATAATAGCAGGAGAATATTATTTATTCTTAGAAATCTGGGACCACAAAGATTTACTAACTTGGTGAAATATTCAAATCTAAGCAGATCTACAGTTTCAAAATACCTTAATCTTCATAAAAAGAATAAAGACATAGAACAAAGGTTATTTATTGACAAAAAATCGAATAAACAATACCAAGGTTATGTAATCACGGAAAATGGAATAGAAAAACTTGGATTAGAACCTTTAAAACTAAAAGACGAGTCATTTATGCTAAATGAATTAAAGAATAATGTAAGAAAACTCGAAAATTTAATAGATTTTTATAAAGAAATTAATGTGGAAGATCCATTTATAATTCATATTGTTAGAATTATCTCTAAGATAGGAGATAATTTTTATGAATTGCAGCAAGATAGAGATTTATATTTATCTCTTTTTTATATTTTTTACAATTCAATCCTAGGTCAAGGCGCTTTTGCTAAAAATTATTGGCATTTTGATGAATCAAGCTCTCAGAAATTTGAAGGTTATAAGTTGAATTTAGACCAATACTGCGAAATATATAATGTATCACGAGAAGCAATTAATTATTTAGCAAGAGCTAAATTGATAAAAAATGATTTTGGTTTTTATCTAATTAAACGTGAAATGAACGATTTTTTCTTCCATGAAGAGGACTTATTAGGGACAACAACACTTAGGCTCATAAAAGATAAATTAATTGATGAAATAATAAACCTTCAAGAAGGAATTTATGATAAGATCTACGATCTCGATATAATGGCTGAAGAAATCACAGTTCAATTAAACCAGATGGGGTTAATATGGGATGCTATTCAAGATCAATTTCTATTATTAGTTTTAAATTTAATTATTAAAAATGCAATAGAGATGGGTTTTCTTGATATTGAAAGAGAAAAATTAATTGAAGGAGTAGCCCAATCAAAAAAATTGGTTCAAACAGAAGAAGGAAATCTAATACGTGAGGGAATTTTAGAAAATACTACCCTCAATTTGAATTATAATAAAATCACTCTTATCCCATACCAACGTTAAGACTAAAATTTCATTTAAAAATTTTAAAACCAATGGGGTTTTAATATTGAAAAGCAAATTCTACATTAACTTTTTTAACAAAAATCCTAATTTATCTGAATTATGTTTAATTATCAGATATTTTTATTGTCAGTTATTTTAATCTCAATTTTCTTCATTTCATTTCGAGCTCAATACCATAAAAAAGAATTTAGAGTAAATAAGTTCCTCAGTCTGAAACTTGAAGGTGGAAGAACGATGATTTATGTAAATAATCGTGTTTTTAGACAATGTATGTATCTTTTATTAAATATCCCCTGTGATAGAATTGATGAATATGATGAAATAAAATCAATTGACGAAGCTGCAATGAAACTAGATCGATCAATGGAAAGAAACCATAATAAAATACCTCCCGAAACAGAATTCTGGGGACATTGTTCCAATATACAAGCTTGGGCAGATAATCAATATGATACACGAATTCTTCATCGTAATTTAGCATTTCCTTTATTGAAAGCACTTGTAGATGCTGGTGATCCCTTGGCTAAACGTAAATTTAAAGAGGAAATAGCAATGAGATATGCGACTGGGCATCCTACAGTTATTAGATTTTTAACACAAAATGGATATTTGCATTATTTATCTGAAGACGAATTTGAGAGTATGCTTATTGATATTGATTTTCCCAGTATTGATGAATATGTTAGATTGATCAGTCATTTTTTGAATCAAATTAATGATCCTTTTTCAATTAATGAAATCAAAAAAAAAACTACAAAATTTGTTAATAAATTTCGTTTTAAATATAAATATTTAATTCTCTTGAAAGCTATCGAAAAAATCCCTGAATTTAACAGGCAGGAATTCATCGAAATCATTTATAATAAATATAAAAATAATAGAAGTTTTCCATTGTTAAAATTTCTAAATAAAGCTCATTTTAATTTTAGCAATCTGGATATTAAAATGATTTCCTATAACCAAAAGTTAATTGGAATAATAATGGATTCGAAAGCAAATCTTAAAAATAAAATGATTGAGAATATCGCGGATATCAAGGGATTAGAAGAAAATTCTGACGAAATCAAGGATTTAGACTTAGCACATAACAGAATAACTGTTATTAGCGGGCTTGAGAATCTTAAAGGATTAAAAAAATTAAACTTAAGAGATAACTATATCGAAAAAATTGAGGGTCTTGAAAGTCTGGAAAACTTGGAATACCTAGATCTTTCAGGAAATGTCAATATCAATAAGATCCCACAGAATTTAAATAAACTTCCTAATCTTAAAATTGTTAAATTAACAGGTTGTAGAATCAAGAAATTTTCAAAAGAGGCATCCCATTTTTTTTGGATGGGACAGAACTTTAGAAACTATACGGAATATACTCAAGAAGATATTTTGTATTATGAAAAGACTCATAATTCAAGAGCTAGTAATAACGGAAGATTATACAAGAATTTTGTAAAATGGTTATTTAAGCTAAAAAAAACCATGAAGAATTATAAATTCAATTATGTCGATATTGCAAAATTCGAAAGTGAAACTGGAATTATTGCACTCTATTCTGTAACCCCTACTAATGCCTTTTTAATGTATCTTTTTGATAGGAATCAAATGAAGATTACTAAATTTCTCTAGGAGATTCTTTTTTTTTACCTAAATATCCTGAACCGCGAAAAAGTCCAAAAATTCCTGTCTTTACCATTGGTGCGTGGAAATTTTCTTTTGCCCAAGGAGCAGGAAATTTTTGGAAGATAGTCGATGCTAACAATGCAAAAGTCTGTAATATTATGAAAATTACATAATTATTCCAAAGAGTTAGAAATCCTAATGTAATAGCAATATTTGGAATGTGACAAACAAGTGTTTTTAGCCTTATTGATTTAGGTGTGTCATGTTCAGGACTGACATAAACATCCCAGAAATAATCCTGAATGAAATATTGCCATAAGCCCATGGAACTGAAACTGATTAAATATAATAACCAACCAGTAACTCCTGTCAATCGCCAGAGATGATAAATAGAGACAAGTATTCCTCCAGTACAAAAACCCCAAATAAATCCAAATACAATTTCTGGTCCTAAATAATATTTACGATTGAATGTGAGTGTCATTCGCGACCATAAAACCCAGTAAGCGAAAAAAATGTAAATAAAACTTAACAAACAGTATAAAATCCATATTGGATTTCTAATTTCTGTCAAGGTAAAAATAGGTTGAAAAATTATTTTTTCTAGAGCTCCAGAAGCAACTATGATAATATTACAAAGAGAAAAATAGATAAATGCCCGATTCCAAGCAGCACCGGGCTTCCAAATACTTATAGGGAGGTTTTTATACTTAATTGCATGAATTAATAATAAAAAAATTCCAAATATAATAAAAGAAATAAAATACAAGAAGAAAAACATAGCTAACTTGTCATTTTTGTGTTTTAAAATTTCCAATATTATTTTTTATGAGTATTCTAACATTTTTTCAATTGGTTTTATAGCTTTATCAGCAATTTCTGGAGCCACTTTAACCTCAAATGCCTTATCATCTAAGTTTTCTAACACAAATTTAATCAGTTCTAGTGAATGTTTTTTCATATTAAAACAGATTAACTTATCCATTACAGGGTAAAAATTCTTTTCTGTGAAGTCTTGAGTCATTCTTTCAATAAGACCTATCTCAGTTCCGATAATAAATTCTCTTTTTTTAGTTTTATCATTTTTAACGTAATTATACATTTGAGCAGTCGAACCTATGAAATCTGACAAATCCCTTACTTCTCTTATACATTCAGGATGAACAAGAAGTTTTGCATTAGGATATATTTCTCGGATATTTTTTATATGCTCTGGTGTAATTTGTGAATGAACATAACAATTCCCAGAATCTGGCATTGGAAGACATGATATTCCAGAAAATTGTTCAGCATAATCTGCTAAGTTAGCATCTGGTCCAAACAGAACGGATTTAACATTAAAGTCTTCACTGATTTTTTTAACTATTTTAACTGCATTTGTAGACGTACAACATATATCTGATTCTGCTTTTACTGCTGCTGTAGAATTTACATATACAACTACAGGAAGTTCTGGATGTTCTTTTTTATACTCATTTACCATTTTTGGAGTTAGGAATGCTGCCATTGGACAACATGACTCATAATTTGGAATTAGAACATGTTTATCTTGATTTATTATCGAAGCTGTTTCAGCCATAAAATCTACACCAGCAAATATAATATATTCTTTATCTGTTTTTTTCGCAGAACGAGACAATCCTAATGAATCCCCAACAAAGTCAGCAATTTCCTGTATTTCAATAGGCTGATAATAATGAGCGAGGAGAACTACATCACTCTTATTCTTCAATGTGATTATTTCTTTTTGTAATTGCTCAACTGTCATTATAATTCCTTAATTTTATAGAAGGATTATATCAAAAAAAAACATTACATTTTAATTATTAAGGACTTTTGAAAAGATTATTAAATTTAAATAAATATAATTGAAATTAAATAGGAATAAAGAGTATCATAATGGAATTTGTATATAAAGAGGAATTCTGGTTTATTAGTACATTTTTGAATAGATCTTTAGTGGACGGAGAAGAAAAAAGCCAGCAGATTGAGAATAAAGTAAAAGAACGTTTAAAAAATTTAAGTAAAGAAGATATTTATTATAAGATTAGAGAGGAATTGGGCGATACTATTTTAGATTTGGCAGGAAATATATCAATCTCTTGTAAATGGATTCCTTATTTAGAGAATTTTCCATATGAGGATGAGAATAGTCAGAAAAAATATGATACATTGGGATTTTTCCAATTCGATGTTGAATATTATAAAGAGGATCCTTCGAAGAAAAGAAATATCAAACCAAACTACATTCAGCAGATTCCTCAAATACTACTTGCTTTTATGAAAACACTTTCTAAAAATGAAGAAAATGAAGGAATTATTTTCGATTTAGAAAGTCCTATTTATATATTCGTATCTTCTAGTAAAACAGAACCTAAAAATATTGAATGGACGAAAGAAAACATTAGTAAATACAAGAAAGAGATAGGTTATTGGACAGAAATATATTCAGGGCAATGGGAAGATTACACAAATATATTATATGATAGACGGATAAAAAATAATTTATCAAATAGACTTTCTGAGTTGCATTTCATCAGAAGAAATTCTGGTTTTATATATATGGCTGAAGAAAATTATGAAAATTTCTTTGAATCCTACATGAAAGAATATGTAGTATTACCAACACCAAAAATGAGAGCTTTATTATTTGCACTGAGATTAATTAATGAATCCTTAGACTTATTGTTTTTAAAAGCACAATCTGAAGTATTCAGAGATGTTGATATAATTGAAAATAAAATTAGAAATTTGAGATTTCTAAGGGGATTAATTCAAACGAATTTGAGTTTAGTTTATAATGAATTAACGTATAATAGAAGACAGCATTATACTACGGTATTGAAACATCTATTAAATGAATTTGAAATTGAAAGTATTGTAAATAGAATAAACGAGAAATTTAATATTATCTATGATTCAATGCAGCAATTATATCAAATGAAAAATGAAGAAATTCAAAAAGTGACGGTAAAGGGATTAAATTTATTAAATTTGTTATTTGGAGCTGGCATATTGGCAGATCTAGGGGGAGTAATAATGATTGCTTTCAGTTTGCAAGAAGGAGATATCGCTTCTATATTGTTGAATATTTTAATTACGATAATTATTACAGGGATTTTATTTGCTACCATCTTTTTTAATATTTATACAAGAATTCAAGTTAAAAAAGTAAAAATTGGACAGACAGTAGATGCGGTTATTGAAGATAATAATGGGAATATTGTACTAATAAAACGTAAGTATCCCCCTTTTCAAGGCTTTTATGCACTTCCAGGTGGTTTTATTGAAAAAAATGAAAAACCTAAACAAACCTTATTTAGAGAAATAAAAGAAGAAACAAATTTAAACATAAAAGTAATTGAAAAAATTGGAATTTTTGATACACCTGGCCGAGACCCAAGGGGAAATATTCATTCAACTGCTTATAAATGTGTCGTTGAGGATACATCTAATATGAGAAGTGGCGATGATTCAAAAGATGTAGAACTTATCCCAAAAAGCCGACTGAATGATATTCAATTAGCGTTTGACCATAAAAAAATATTAAATGAAGCTAAGCTTTTTGAAAAAGAGTAAAGAATTATGCCTATTATAATGCCAAGTCCACAAACAGGAAAAAAACCAAAAATTCATGAATCAGTATATATAGCACCCACCGCAGTTATCATTGGGGATGTAAAAATAGAAGAATGGAGTAATATTTGGTTTGGAGCTGTTATTAGAGGAGATCAAGGACCTATTAGAATTGGAAATCGAACTAGTATTCAAGAAAATGTCACAATTCACATTGAACAAGGTACTTCAGTTATAATAGGCTCAAACTGTATAATTGGTCATCATGCGATGGTACACGGACCAGTAGAAATAGGAGATGGGTGTTTGGTAGGTATTGGAAGCAACGTACTTCATAATACAAAAATGTATGATGGTGCTATGCTTGCTTCTGGAGCAGTGATAACCAATAAAGAAATTCCTTCAAGACAGCTATGGGCGGGAATTCCAGCTAAATTTTTAAAGAATTTACCAGAAGATGAAGTATTTGTAGGTGAAAAAACATCTGGAAATTATGTTAGTCATGGAAAGAAATTTAAAGAATTTTTTAATAAATATCCTGATTTCTTGAAATTATAATTTTTTTTCTTGATTTAAATTAAGGAGAGCAAATACAATTATCATTCTTAACAATATCAATCACATTGAATCTTAAGTCTAATAAATTTACCATAAGAACTTTATTTTCCAGGTTTGGTAATCCTAAACATGTTTTTATCACTTCCAATGCTTCTAGTGTACCCAAAATCCCGGGAGTAACTCCAATTACAGGCAACGGATCCTCATTAGGGATTGATTCTGGTGGACTTGAGAATACACATTGGTAACAAGCAGAGCTTCTAGGATTTATGGTGATGATTTGACCATAAAAATCTTTTATTCCCGCAATTACACACCTTAGATTATTTTCAATTGCAATTTGGTTAACTAAGAATTTAGTTTTAAAATTGTCACTGCAATCCACAATAAAATCATATTTTTTTTCATTTAGATATTTATTTATGGAAAATTTGTCAACATAATCTTTATAAGCATTTACTTTAACATCTGAATTAAGCTTTTTTAATACCTCTTTGGCAGACTTAACCTTATCTTCTCCAATTTGAGCTTCATTATAAATTACTTGTCGTTGTAAATTAGAAATATCTAAAACATCATTATCGATAATTGTAAGTTCATTTATTCCTGCTGCAGTTAAATATAATGAAAAGGGTGAACCTAAACCTCCGCATCCTATCTGCAAAACTTTAATTTTAGATAATTTTTCCTGACCTTCTTCTCCAATTAACGGAGAAATTATTTGTCTTGAATATCTTTTCTTTTGATCATCTGTTAGAATAATTAATCACTTCTCTATTATACTTTTAATATTTTTAATAGCTTCTTCTAATTCAATTAATATTAAGCCTAAATTTGTACCAGCGTCAATTAAAGAAACCAAAATCATGTTAGGTCCCAGACCTAATATTATGATTTGATAATCTTTATACTCCACTGATAGATTTCTAATTTCCTTTGATGAGAAACCTGAAGTTGCAGTTTCGATTGCTTCAAACATAGTAGCAGATAAAGCTCCCAATTTTCTCTCATCAATATCTCGTGGCATTCTAGAAGATACAAGTAAACCATTTCTGTTGACTATCGCAGTACCAATTAAATCACTGAAATTATCCAATCGTTTCAATTCTTTATCTAGGCTTTTAATATCAGAATTATTCATTGCATTGATATAAAATTGTTTCTCTTAAGAAATATAAAATCAATAGAAATGATTATAATCAATCTAAAATTAGAAAATTGGACAATTATATTTATAATTTTAGGATTTGTGTTTTTATCTATAAAATCCTTTATTTCCGTTGAATGGACGATGTCTATTTCTCCATACTGGTTGCCTAAGTTTTGCTGTATGACCAAAACCACAACTAGCGCAAAATCTTTTTCGGCGATGAAATGAATGGTTTCCACATCTTCGACAAGTTTTATGGGTTGCTGCTTTATTTTTCTTTCCTTTACTCGGAGTTCCTTTTCCCATTTTTTCTACTCCTCTTCATCCTCTTGTCTATGCATCAGTTTGTCTTCATCATCCTCAGCAAAAATCAATTTTTCGCGATCTTGACCCACAAATATTATACTGGCGCCCCTGATCATAACTGTACCCAAGTCTTTACTACGTTTGCCTCCTCTACCAAAATAAATTTCTTTTGCATCTTCGACAATAAGGTTCATATAATTATCGAATTTAATTAGCTTTCCCGTAAGATATGTATTCCAGATCTTGAGCTTAATATTTACAGAAGGTCTTAAAATTGCTTTTGATAGAGTACGATGTATTGTGTGTTGTTGAGACATTGAACTGAAATCTTCTTTAAATTATACTTAATATAAGAAATAAATGGAAAGATTAAATAAATATTTTTTTAAATATTTCAAGATTTAGAACAATAGGATTTTAGGATAAATTCATTATTTCGGTGGAATAATTATAATAAAAATTGCATATTTTGATGCCTGTGTTGAAACTCCTGAAGAGGTTATCCTCGCAGCAGATATGATTCCTTATAGGTTATTTGGAGATCCAACAATGGAGATTACTAAAGCGAATGAACATATTCCTCCAAACCATTGTATCTGGGCAAAAAATATTTTGGAACAAGCATTACATGGCTTAAATAACGACATCAAAGGTTTGATTACTACACATGGGTGTGATTGCACTAATCGAGAATTTGATATATGGTTAGAGTGCATAAACCTTGATTTTTTATATTTCTTAAATGTCCCTTTAAAAAGCAATGAAAATGCTATTAATTTTTACATAGAAGATATAAAAGAATTAATTTTTCAATTAGAAAAAAAATTTCGAGTGAAGATAACAACCGAAAAGATTCGTGAAGCTATAAAAAAAATGAATAAAATCAGGAAATATTTGATGGAATTATCTGATCTCAGATCAGAAATGATTATTCAAGGCTCAGAATTTCACGCTCTTATAAAAAAAGTCCAGCAAATTGATAAAAATCGAGCTTTAGAAATTTTGGAAGCAAAATTTAATGAAGTAAAAACAAAAAAGCCTGAAAATAAGAATATTAAAAAAATTTTATTAACTGGTTCTGATATCGATGATACCGAATTCATAAAATTTCTAGAAGATATTGGTTTTCATGTCATAGCTGATGATTTAGGAATCGGTTCGCGCTATTTTTCATCTCTCGTTGATGAATCAGAAGAACCCATTAAGGCTTTAGCTAAATTTCATTTAAATAAGCCTAAATATTCAACTAAATTTCCTTCATTTGTTAGATATGAAAACTTGAAAGCTTTAATTGATAAATATGACATTGATGGTGTTATAAACGTAGCTAATAAATTCTGTGAACCAGTTCTTTACTCGCATCCTTATCTTACTAAGAAATTCAAGAAGTTACAAATCCCGTATCTTTTTATAGAAATGGAGTACAATAGGGAATCTTACAAACAATTAGCAACTAGATTTGAAGCTTTTGCTGAAATTATATAAAGGAGGGTATAAAATTTGTCAAAATCAATAAAAACAGGCAAAATGTTGGAAGCAACAAATAAACTTAAAAATGAAATGGGAAGGCATTTTCTTGCCATTGAACAAGCCCACAGAGATAAAAAACCTATAGCTTGGGCTACAGCTGGGACTCCTGTGGAATTATTATATACTATGGGTGTACAACCTATGCTACCTGAAAACTCCGCAACAATTTCAGCTGCACTAAAAAAATCCCAAGATTTTATAGAATTAGCAGAAGAAGAGGGCTTTTCATATGATTTGTGTTCTTATTTTAAAACGAACGTTGGAGCTGTTTTAACTAATGCAGATATGAGTGTTGGCGGAACACGAAAACCTACTTTTATGTTATCTAGTGATGTAATTTGTGATACTCATGTCAACTGGTTTCAAGTACAAGCGGAAAGATTTAATGTTCCTCATTTTACAATAGATGTTCCTCATGTTGTAAGTAATACAACTAATAGACAACGAGAATATTACAAAAAATATATAACAGAACAACTCTGGGAATTATTAGATTTTATTACAGAAATAACTGGAAATGAATATAATCCTGAAAAAGGTAAAGAAATTGCTTTAAACTCTTATGAACTTGGTAAAGTTTGGCAAGATATATTTGAATTAAGAAAAACAATCCCATGCCCAGTATCTACAAGAGATACCTTTGGGGGATTATTTCCGTTGTTTACTATGCCTGGATTAAAATCTCCAATTAGGTTGTATAAAAGAATGCATAAAGAAGCAAAATTTCGTGTAGATAATGGGATTGGGGCTTTAGAAAAAGAAGATTACAGATTAGCGTTTATAGGGATCCCTTTTTGGTATAATTTAAAATTCTTTTCAAACTTAGAACGTTGGAATGCTATAATTGTTTATGAGACTTATGTTTATGCATTCAGTAAATATACTAATCCAAGTGTCACAAAAGAGATGGTTATTAATAATCCAGTTGACACAATGGCTGAACTTATGTTAAGTTTTTGGTATATTTATGATCTTAAAACAAGATTCGAAAAATTAAGAGAAACTGTTAATGATTGGAAAATCGATGGTATAATAATGCATGATAATCTTTCTTGTCGTCCAAATGCTTGCGGTATGTATGATTTAAAACGAAAATTAATGGAAGAAGCAGATATTCCTTCACTTGTAATTACAGCAGATATGAATGATCCTCGTAAAATGAATGAAATCCAAGTTCTCAATCAAATTGAAAGTTTTATAGAAATTCTCAGAGAGAGAAAGAAGGGATAAAGCTAATTAGCAATTTTCACATGAGCATTAGGAGTTAATATTAGATATTGATCACCAATACGTCCCATACTACCTCCATTTTCCCTTAGAAATGATTTCAACTCTTCAATTCCTCGTTTAAGCTCAGAAACATCAACACTCTCAAGAATTCTTTTAGCATTTATGATTAAAATTCGCTTTCCTAACAATTGTTTTTTGATATCTTCCACTTGATCTAGATCTGAAAAATCATATTTTTTAATTACAAAATTCTGGAGTAATGAAGAATATTCTTTAGAAAAACCCATAGTCTCTTGAGGAGAACCTAATAATTCATGATGATCTTTTTTTCCCCATCTTCCCATACATATAACCTCTTATATTCACTCTATTAATAATTCCAATGAAAAATAAATAGAAGAAATATCGAGATGAATATCTGAATATTACCTAGAAAACTTTGCTTTTTCAGAAAATTTATATTATAATCTTTAACAATCTTTAAAATATGGATCTTGTGAAAAATGATTTTATTGAATTCATTAAGAATAGAAAAAGTACTAGAAGCTTTATTTACCAGAAGATTGACAAGGAGACAATTTTAAATATATTAGATTGTGGTAGGTGGGCTCCTTCAGGTAATAACAGTCAACCATGGCGAGTCTGTATAGTAATTCACCCTACAGTGAAAAGGATGCTCTCAGAACTTTCCGAATATGGAGGAATTATTGAAGATGCATATGTTAATTTAGTTATATTTTTAGATCTTGAAAGAGGTTATAACAGGATAAAGGATATTCAGGCTATTGGTGCCTTTATGCAGAATCTTCTATTAGGAGTTCAATCTCAAGAAGATATAGGGGCTGTCTGGATTGGTGAAATCCTTGATAAGAAAGAAGAAGTTAATGAAATTTTCAAGTTTCCGACAGATAAGTATGAGTTAATGGGAATCATCTGTATAGGGTATGTTGATGAGGCACGAGAAAAGGTACGGGAAAAAGAGAGAAAGAGACGTGAGATAGATGATTTTGTAGATTGGTATTAGTTATTGATTTAAATTCAGATTTTCCTTTTTCTTCCTTATTTTTTTGACTTCAATTGGTTCAACAAGGTAAGGATTGAGTAGCTTCATTCCTATAATAAAGAAAGAAATTAATGACCATTCAACAATAATTGAAATTATAAAAGGTGCTTGATGACTTATAGCTTCCCAAACGATTCCTCCAAAGATTGGTCCTATTATCATTCCAATTGATTCCAAAAGAGTAATTACTCCAAAAATTTTACCTCTATTTTTAACTGAAACACGACTAATGAAATTTATAAACACAAATGACGTCGTAAGCATTATTGTATTATCAATAACAAGCAATATAGCAAAAAACCATAAATTTCCTGAATTAATGATGAGCCATGTTACTATACCTCCAAAAAAACTTGATATTGCAACAATTAAGTATGTATTTAATTTATCAGCTAATGTACCTAATTTTGGAGCGATTAAAGCTCCGATTAAGGCAGTAGGCAAATAGAACCAAGCAACTAGTTCTGCATTATTATCTATATTTGCAATTACATAAGTTTGGATATAAGGTCTATAAAATCCAAAATTAATTGCTGTTAGAAAAAATCCAGAGAAAAGAATAATGATTCCTACAAAAAACAAGGAACTTAGATTTTTTTTTGAAGCTTTTTTGGAGTTTTCTAAATTCAATTCAGTATTTATTTCATTTTCTTCGATTGGATATTCAAATTTTTTAGTTTCATCTACTTTCCGTGAGAATTGAATTCCTGCGTAAAAATTTGATAATCCAAAAATAGGAATAGCTCCAAAAGCTAGAAATCTGTTATCTGGACTAAGAAAATTAGATACACTAAAAACAGTAAAACCAATAATCGTACCAAGCACCATTCCCAAGCCTAAAAATAACCTCCGTTTACCAAATGCGGAAGAACGATGATGCTTTGAAGATTTATCAGAAATTATCGCATCCAAGGGATTCCAGAATATATGAGCTCCTAGACCTAAAAGAAATGCACTTATATACATACCTACCAATGATTCAAGGATTATAGAGATATAAAGACTAAAATAGGACAATCCTCTACCAAATGAACCTATCATGACTAAAATTCGTTTAGAATAACGATCAGTAAAATATCCAATAAAACTTGAACTTACTAAACCCCCAAAGGTTATAAATGAAAAGAAAAGCCCAACATTATAAGCAGGATATCCTAAAACAAAAAAAATATAATAATTCATAATGTATTCTATAAAGAAGAATCCCAGAGAATTCCATAATACAATAAATATAACAGATCTAAAATCTGAAGTAAATTTATGATGGTAAGGGACTGACTGTTTTTGGTTCTTTTTTAAAGAAGTAGACATTGTTAATTAAAAAAAAAGGGTAAAGAAAAAAAAATTTATGAAAACCAAATTATTAAATTTTTTAACTCTATATTTCGGAATTTCGCTTTAATTCGCCTTCTCGCTGCTTTAAAATATTTGATACACGTTTTATGTCATTATTTACCCAAATAATAGCAAGTAACCATAAAAAACCCCCAAAAATGCCTAGAATTAAGGTTAGTAAAGCAGTGATCTGAAAGTTTTGATTAAATGCTAACAAAACAAAACCTGCTAAAATTGGCCCAGTACCACTTCCAATTGCTTCTAGAAACTGGTTTGCCGATGAAATCTTTCCTTGAGCTTCAGGTAAATTAATTTCCTGTAATATAGGGGGTTGGTTTATATTCCAAATACCCAGAAAAGATCGTCCAATAAACATTATAACCCCTAGTATCCAAAAAGTTGGAAGTGAGAGGACAAACAATATACTATTTCCCTGATCAACTGTCATAGCTGGAATTGGCAAAGTGAAGAAAAAAATAAAACCAGTAAAAAGTACAATCACAGAGATAACTATCATATAAATTCTATATTTAATGTTTTTTTTACCTAATTTATCAGATAGTTTAGCAAAAGCTAGTGAACCAAATAATCCACCAGGCAATCCAAATATTATTAGGAAAAAAGACAGCACTAAAGGAGATAAATTATAAGGAGGAGATTGCAGATATGCAACAAGTAAAAAATCAGGAACAGCAATTAAAACTGTTGTAAATATTCCTTCGAAAAATGCTATTAAATTAGTGGGAGCAAAAATAGTAGATCGAATTGTTTCTTTAGTCAACTTAAATTCATAGATAACATTTTCATTTGAAAGAACATCTTTTAATTCTTTACGCATTGCACCTCTTTTAGGTTCTTTACCCTTAATCAGTATTAAGATTCCAAATATTAATGCAAAAATTCCGGTAATAACAAAATAATATCGCCATATATTTGTCTGGAAGGACATAGCAGAAATCAACATACCAAGAATTTGAAATAGTTGAAATAATCCTTGAATAGCTCCAAAAAATTGAGATCGTTCTTTATCCTCGGTAGAGTCGTTAACATGGGAATTTATTAGTGGTAATATCCCTCCGACCGAAAATCCCCTAATTAAACTAAAGATTAAAAAATAATAATAAGTTGTTTGACCTTGACCTTTTGGCACAAATCCATTAAATAATAAACCCATGCCATAAATAAATTCTACTAAAGCCATTAGCTTTATTCTAGAATGCCTATCCGCTAATCCACCAAAAATTATACCTGAAACGGCAATCATATAGACTGAAGTACCTGTTAAAATACCTAATTCTGCAGCGTGGAGTTCAAAAGCGAAGGGAATGTCAGAAGGCCACATTATACCAGCAACTATTACAATATTGATATATAACATCGCTACGGTAAAGGCATAGGTATTATTAATAAGAAAATGAGGCCAGAGTCTTTTAATTAACACTAAAAAACCTGTTTTTTCTTCAGTAGTATTCGTTATATCACTTATATTCATAGTGATAATAGAGAAAGGTTTTAAAAAAAAAATAGTTTTCTAATTAAGCCAAAAATGAATCAATGGAGAGAAAGTAGCGCCTAACCAGTAATAAAAATCGACCCATAACTGATAGGTCAATCCTAGATATAGAAGAGCGTAAAGTATTCCAAAGATAAATCCGAAAATAACATCTATTGGAAAATGTACTCCAAGGATTAATCTTGAAATTGCCATAATAACATCTAATAAAACAAAAATGCCTAGAATTATCCAAAAATAATTAGAAAAATAAGCAGCAAAGATAAATCCGAAAAATAACAGAAATGTGACATGTCCAGAAGGAAATGATTGCTTTTCTGACTCTTTCATCAAGTAAGGTATCTTAATAAAATCATCATGTTTCCTTACACCTTGTTCTTGTAGAGTGATAAAGGGTCGATTTCTTCTAATAATTTTATATCTAATAATACTATGAATAATAATACTTTGTTCAAACCCGCCTGTAAATAACACTAATAAATAATAGTCTTTTGTAATGTATCCATAAATAAACCAGATTAACCAAACAAACCCCCAAAAGTATAAGGAACCAAGAAAGCTATAGATAATAGCAAATTTTTTAATTTTTCTGCTGAAATCACTTTTATAGATAACTAAAAAAGCCTTCTTATCCCAATCTTCTAATCTTTCGAGATACTCTGTTAAAGACGACATAACTAATATATTGGCTTGCTATGGGGCAAAATTATAAGGATAGATATTTATACTTTTTGCTACTCGTAATCATCTTTATTGATTTTATTATTCCTAATATAATTAGTATTATTTCCACATTTAGGATTGATCTTAAACTTTTCTAATATTTATAAACCCTATCTGGAAAGATCATTAAAAATTTGGTACCAACTTGTTGAAATCGTTTCAAAGTTGGCAAATTTGAAGTTTCACTATGAATTTATACGGTATGTAGAATCAACAAATATAAATACTTGATTTTATTTCTAAGAAATAAGGTAATAAACTTTA
This sequence comes from Promethearchaeota archaeon, assembly GCA_048941625.1. Lineage (GTDB taxonomy): Archaea > Asgardarchaeota > Lokiarchaeia > Sigyniarchaeales > SOKP01 > Loki-b32. The sequence continues at coordinate 18,553 of JBHLNK010000046.1, forward strand.
GATTACCATAATATTTGATGATAATATGAATGAAAATAATGCATTTTCGGAAGAAAGTTTAAGAAAAATTGCTGAGCAAAAAGTAAGTTTTAGATTTTCTGTGAAGATTCACATTGCTGTGTTTATTGTAGTTAATATATTGCTCACAACAGTGGATATCGCTTTCACACCAGGAACATATTGGTTTCCTTTCCCTCTTTTTTCTTGGTTAATAGGCCTTAACATGCACTATTTAACATATATTTTATATGCTAGAGGTGTTTACCCAATGGCTAAACGTGGTGTCATTTATCATTTAGATTCATATATTTTTGTAATGCTTTTTCTTTTTATTATCAATTTTTTAACCTTTCCGATATACTATTGGGTTGTCTTTCCAGCTATTTTCTGGGGCACTGCAGTTATTTTACATATAATATTTTATGTTCAATTTCTCAGTGGAAAAGCTGAAGAAGGTGGAAAGTTTAAATCAAGAAAGGATCGAGCAATAGAAAAAGAATTAGAAAAAATGAGAAAAAAACAAGAGAAAAAGAAATAGGATAAGCTTCTAATGTGGTTAGGAAAATTTTTAGATCTTGAAGATGACATTGAAGAGCTAAGTAGTAAAATTAAAAAAGAAATTTTTAAAAACCTTCAAAAAAGTAAACTCACTCCACTTGAATTTACAATAATTGAGACAATTTTTAATAGTAAACAACTCTCAGGTTACGATTTAATAAAAAATTTGAATAGAAGTTTTGCAGGAACTTGGGAAGCACAATCTGGAACAATATATCCAATTATAAGAAAATTAGAAAACGATGGTTTTCTTAAAGCCCAAAAAGTTAAAAGTCCAATAGGACCTATAAAAAAAGTCTATTCTCTAACCGAAGCTGGTGAAGAACTGTTGAAACATAAAGTAAATAAAAACTTCTATGATCAGTTAAAGTTCATTGAGAATTTTTTGGTCGAGCTCTCCTCTATTTTTATTCATTCATTCCCAAGTAAAGAAAAGAGTCAAAAGATAATTGAGATTCAAAATGCTCTTCAGGAGACACTCAAAAAAGTAATGCAAAATATTCCTCCTACATTAGAATTTAAAACAATATGTAATAATTGTAGTGCTGAAATTGGTAGAGAAGTAGCTTACTGTCCAAACTGTGGACATTCATTATTTGTTGAAAATGAAAATTTATAGAAATAAAAAAAATTTGATAATATTATTCGATATATAGTCCATATTTTTTGAACACTTTAACTAATTCATCACTAGCTAAATGTTTCAATACATCTTTCATTGGTGCGATTATCTCATCTTTACTCATTGTGCGGTTTTTACTTATTCTCCCTTCCGTGACTTCTAGACTATTTTGTGCCCAACTGTACTCATCGTTGAAAGTAAAAAGAACGTCTTTATACGCACCTTCAGTTCCTCCATCTCGAGCAAGAGGTTTTTTCTCAATTGGGACCTCTGGGTCTTGAAGATAACACCAATCAAGTATCACCCATTCTAATTTTCTCTCAGAATCAGGACGATCAGCAAGATACAAACAATATGAATGCCCCCCAACCTCAGAGTCAGATGGAGCAAATATCGGATCTGCAATAACTTCTGCTGCTGTTACTTTTACTCTCCAACTTGGAATCCCTGCATTAATTAATAAAGAAGCTATTAAAATTGCACCATCTTCACAATCTCCTATCTCTGCTTGAATTGATTCAAATGGAAATAACCAAAATTCTGGAACTTCTGCCGTTAAGTCGTCGTATTTATACTTTAGAAAATTACATACAAAATTTTGAATTGCTAAAGCTGTTTCATTAGGTGTATCTTTTCTTAATCCCACTTGTGTTACAACATGCCATAAAATTGCATCATTTTTTTTAATAAACGCTTTAACATCAACATCAATTTGCCTTTTATATGCTTCAGCTCTTAATGCTCTACCAGTATATATGATAGGTGCTTTTTCCCATTTATTATTCCAATAATCTGGTCCATATTCTCCATAATCTCCCTTAAACTCTTCTATAGGTACATAATCAACCTTAGGAATAGGTGATGGTGTAGGCTCCTCCTTTTTTTTTGGTTTTTTATCCAGTGCTCCCGAAATTTCTTTGGCAGATTTAATCCAAACTTCAATATCTTTTTGAGGAGGAACTTTTGTAATAACTTTAGGATTATCTTTTTTTAATTGTTTTAATTTTTCCAGAGTACTTTTAGGATTTCTATATGCAAATTCCTTAACAGAATCAATCCCTATTAGATTTAAAGCGTTAGCCATTTCTGGAGTCACTCCTTCAATCTGCATTAATTCTGCGTGTTCTTGCCAAGTATCAAGAGTCTTAAATGCAACCCCAATTTTTCTAGCCAGTTTTCCAATTTCACTTCTAGTAAGTGGAATTAATTGTTCTGTACTTGAAATTCCCTCTTTTTGCAACAATTTAGCATGTTTTTCTTCAAGTCCGACGATTTCTGTTAATTTCAAATCTTATACACCATATAATTTTGTAAAATTGAATTTGATTAGTAAAGATATTGTATACTTTATTTAAAATCTTTATCTAAGACTTAATTAAGATTAAAAAGTAGTAAAAGACTTAATTTTAAAAAATCTCGGTAAAAACATCATAAAAAGTAATCCTCTCAAAGTTATGCGTTCAAATTGATATTCTTTTCTTCAAAAATTTCAAGTATCAACGGTTTAAGGGAGGGACAATCTTTTATTTCCAAAACTTGATTTGTCTTATAATATTTTTCTAAAGTTTGCCAAATAAGTGAACTCTTTTGAATCAGTTCAGTAAATTTCGTTAATTTTTGCGAAGCAAAGTAGGTTTGACCTTTGAATAAATAGCATACTGAGAAGTTTGGCATTGCTTCCACTAGCACTGTGTACTTACCAAATTTAGCTCGATCAAACTCTTGGGAAAAAAACTCATCACTGAAGGAACTAAAGGCGGATAAAAAACTCCCTAACATTTGATTGTTTCGATCCCACTCATCAACAAAAGAGTAAGAAAAAGTGAGAACACCACCAACATTTATAATTAAAATAACCATAGGTTCTTCTTCAACTTTCTCTACAGTCTCTTGGTTTGGTTTTTCAGTAAATAAAAATAATGAATCCTCAATTTTAGCTTGCTTTTTTGGTAATAATTTTTTTGGTTTAACAGATTCTTCCTTTAACCCCAAATAAAAAAATAAAAAACATAAATTGACTCCTATTCTCACAATATATAATGAGAAACCTGGAGCAACAAATAAATCAAACATTGTGAAGAAAACAAAAATAAAAAAACCAAATGATAAATACCAATTTTTTCTTCGAATTATACCTCTTGTTTGAACGCCTTTACGAAGAAATCCAATCCCATTTAAAAGAACAGAAAAATCAAAAATCGCTATCAGAACAAATGCAGGAGAAGTTATATTAAATCTAGCATCAATCAAACTCCAACCGGGATATTCAGGATTGTCATATAAAAAGGAATTTCTGGTATCAAAAAATACAAATAGTTCAAAAATAATTCCTAATACAAGATAAATGGAAAAAATGTGCCATTTCTTACTTGGAACTAAAATCTGAGTACTAATCAGCATTGCAAATACTAATGGTATTGGTACCCACATATAGCTCAAAATGCTATATAACCCATATGAGTTATCCATATTCACAGTTGTAAATACAATCGTTACGAAATCAACAATAGGACCTAACCACATAAAGCCTATGAAAAAAATCATTATAGCTAAATAAGAAAGAAGTTTGATGTCATATTGTCTTGATTTATAATAGAAGTATACCCCACTTGCAATACTAAAAATTAATACTCCCAAAACTACAAGACCATTAAGCAATACATAATAAGAAAGCGCTATAAATATACACCAAATAAGGTAATAATTCTAATATAATTAAAGATCTAGATTCTTATGCATTATTTTATTTTTAAAGTTTTTCCTTAACTTTTCTTTTGTCCCTGTTTTTTGCTAACCAAATCAGATCATAGCAATCATAATTGGTTATGAGGATTCCTACTAAATCATTTTATATTTAGCTTAAATTCTATTTCTAGTATTAATTCTCCTAAAAATGAATAGGAAATCTTCTTTTTATCCTCTCTTCTTTAATAGGTATTAAGACACCTGTTTCAACTAAATTATAGATGAGCTCAGCTATTTCTATATTCTCTAATTGAAACGATTTACCCACTTCAAAAAATAAATTATTAAGAAAAAACGGCTCTTTATATTTATGAACAAGATCTTTTGCGATTTTATATACCTTTTTAGCTCTATTATCAACTTTAGCACCTCTTAATGATCCTACTTGGAAAGGGTGAGTTAAATATAAATGAAATATATCTTCAATTTCCTTATTTAAGCTTTGTCTTGAATATGGATCCTGTTGAAAAACTGAAATATCACCCTCGAATTTAGTATAGAGTTCTATGATTTCCCTTTCGTACTGATTTTCAAATAATTTACAAAAAAATTTTAATACATCTCTTGTAAACCTTATAGGTTTATATTTAAGAATTAAGCTAACCCATACTAATTTTCCGGCTCGAGTTAATAAATATTTTCCTTCTAAAGTCGCTTGTTCAATTCCTCCTATTTCTGAAGGTAAATCTAAAATCTCATATTGTATTGAACTTCGAAACATATCTAATATTTCGGGATTAAAATCTCCTACTGTTTTATAATAAATAATCTCTCTTGATTCTCTATGAGTTATAACAAGATATTCAATTGATAATGCTAAAGAGAGATACTCTGAAATTGAATTCCCCATTTAATACTGTGATTTCTATGTATAACGAATATTCTCTTTTTTATTTATAATTTTGCTCAATTGATCTTTATTTGTTAGCAGTTCTTTAACATATAACAGAAATTAATGATTCAGACAGTTTAGGTTAAATTTTATGTACATTATGATCCAAAATATATTTATTTAAGGTTGTAGCTAAAAATAATTTTTACCTAGCTATATGGATAAATAATTTCTATCAAAAAAATTGATATTAGTAAAAAAAAAAGATTATTTTAAAATTATTATAAAATTTTGGTTTAATCTAAGTGTAAATCTTAAGGTATATATTCTGTTAGTCTGATATAATCAAATTTAACATAAACTGGGGATCTATCTACCCAATCTGTTAACTCCCAATAAACTACAACATGAGTAACTTTTTTGTTAGTATTTAAACTATAACTGTAATATCCATCATCATCTGGATAGAAATAATCAGGATAAGGGCCTGAGTCATAATGAACTTGAAATGCCACTATTCTATCTATTCCAGCATAATTAGGTGATATTTCGAGATCAATTGTAAAAGTCGAATAATAATCTTCGAAAAAGTAAAATACAACTCTAACATTATGAGTGAAAAAGATAAACCAACCTAAAGCATTCTTAAAAGTTAGATACTCCCCGTTGTTGGAATATGTGTCAGATTCTTCGCCATCATAATAACTTCCTTTTGTTTTCACATAACTAGTAATACAACCATAGGGTGGCGCTCCAAATCCACAGCATGGACATGTTGCTAGATTACCAGAACAAGTATCGTGACCACAATCACATGGTATGTATGAGCATTGTAATTCATTCTCGTGATCATGATTAGAAATATTCAAATCGCCTTTTAGAGATGGAACTAAAGATACTCCAAACAGCAAAAAGATCAGACTAGTCAATAATATTTTATCCCATTTCTTTAATCTCATACTAAATCCTTAATTTTTATTTTTCTATGGCATACAAGATAAATCAAATATGAAAATTCTAATTGAATTCTTCTTGTTACCATCCTTCTTTTTAATAATTGGAATTCAAAATTTTTCTTAGATTCAAATCTTAAAGTAATTATCTTATAAGATTTGGTGATATATTGATTCAATTTATATTTTTAAATGTCATTAATACAATTACTCTCTTTACTTGACTCGCAATTTTATAATTCTATAACTATAAATATCTAATTTATTTAGTACTGCGAGGGATTCTATAAATTCTCGTAATTGGAAAAAGAACAATTCAAAATTAATTTTATAGGGTAATTGAAAATTAATCATGATTGAAAATCTGTCATACAAGACTAAAAAATGCAATATTAAAAGGATTATTAACAATTTGATGATGTATTGAAACAAATAGTATATAGCAATTATTTTATATTTAATAAGAATTAATAAATTATACAGTATAGTAGAAAAACTATGCTAATACAAATCCAATAAATTTAGTTTAGAGGTATAAGTTATTATGTTGTTTATCACCTATTGGGAATTAAATCCTGATTTTGATCCCTCAGAATTAGCGGATATTGCACAAAACCTTATGAATAAAAAACTCTATCCTGTTGAAGGCGTCAAGCAAATTGGTTTTTATATTAGTACATCTGATTATTGGGGGATTACTATAGAAGAAGCTGATACTCCAGAACAATTAGCAAAAGGCTCAAATTTGTGGAGACTCGCTAAACCTGGTTATATTAAATTAATGAAAACTACTCCAGCAATGGAAGCTACAAAAATGATAATGACTACATTAAAACTGAAAAAGCAAATGAAAGATTAATAATTTTTAACTTCTAAAAAATAAATTCTTTTTTTTTATAAATCTATACTTTCATTATTATATTCTCTTAAGAGAACAAAAATGTGGAGAGGGTGAGATTTTTGCTTTAACCGAAGCAGTTAAGCAGATTCGAACTCACGAAGGCCTTTGCCACTGGATCTTAAGTCCAGCACCTTATCCTGACCCATTCTGGCATAAAATGGCAATTTGACCAAACTCGGTAACCTCTCCGATAATTAGGTTTATGTTAAACCATTTTAAGAAATTTTAATTCTCAGTTTTGAATGGTAACAATAAATTAAAGTTATAATTTTAATTTAAATTTTTTCTTAGCGTTTATTTATATTACAGGTTAATAAATATCAAGAACTATAAAATTTTAAATCATTAATACGATAATTATTTAATAACTATTTTTTACAATATTTGTATAAGAGATATCAATAAGAACTTTATTTTAAGAGAAATATATGTGGAGGCTGAAAAAGTCTAAATGCCAGTAGGAATTTTAGTAATAAGGTGGGATAACGAAATTGGACCAATTAATGAAGGATTTTACCCCGAAACTTTGAAAATTACAAATAATCTTCTTACACAAGTTTATTCTAGCCATCGTTATCAAAGTCTAAAACCTGGTTTTGCATCTATAGCATTGAAGAACAACAAAGTCGTCTCATTTTTTTCTGGAGTTGGAACAGATTTCATTTCTGTAGAAAATTACGTTGTTGCATTAATTCTGCGAAGAGATGAAAAACCTGCGTTATACCGAGAGATACTAAAAACTATTGCAGCTGAAATCCTTGAAAAAATTCCAGATAATAAGTTTAAGGCAGTATTACCTAAGTTATATGATCAGCTAGCAAAAATTTAAACCGACTTTATGAAAAAGAGCAATTAAAACTTAAATACCCTCTTGTTTCTTAACCACTATTTTTCCAATATCATTAGTTTCAAGAAGTCCTATATTTTCAAGGGTTTGAATGTTCTTTTTTACTGTTACGATAGGAATCCCTAATGCATTTTTAAGATCATCCAACGTAATTCCACCTACATTTTCTACAATTAGGAAAGTTTTAAATAGTGGTTCTTTTTCCATGATTGGTTTTAGTTTATCATAATAATTAATTTTATCAATATTATCCTTTTGGAGATTCTTAATTTTGTTTAATTCTTTATTTAATCTTTCAATTTCTAAATTTGCATCTCTGTTTTTATCACCTAATTCACCGACTTTGGCTATTAGCTCATCATATTTTGACCTCATACTTTCGAATCGAGAAGCAAAATCCTTTGCTTCAGAGGTTTTTTCAGTAGAAATTAATTTGCTATCCATTAAGAACGTATCAAGTTTTTTAACTTCCTCTCTTAATTCTATTGTTTCTTTTCTATGTTTTTCTTCTAAATCTTTAATCATCTTCACTTGTTCCTCCTTGAATTTATCAGTAAAAGCTTCTAATTCTTTTATTTTAGTTTCAAAGTTTTTAATTGTTTCATTTTTCAAAATTAATTCAGAATTTTTTTCAGCTAATTCTGTTCTTAAATTTCCCATTGTTTCATATGCTTCTTCTAATTTATTCTGAGTAGGTACAATTTGTTTTTTTACCAGTTCCAACTCCTTTTGAGACTGTGCAATTTCTCCTTTAGCATATTCTAATTCAAGTTCCTTTTCATTAATAGTTTGACGTTGTACTCCAATTAATTCCTTCAATTCTAGAATATCTTCTGGTATATCTGTCATTTTTGACAGCTTAGCCTTTTGTTCTTCAATGATTCCTTCTTGTTCACTAATTATACGTTTTTGTCTTTCAGCTAATTGTGATAATTTATCAATTTTCGCCTTCATGGAAGCGATTTCTTTTTCATTAGATTCAATACTATCTAATTTTTTTTTTAAATCCTTTGACATTTTCACTTTACTCCAAAATTTAATAGTTTAATGAATTCTATTGATTTTTTTAAGAAAAATTATTATAAATTATTTTTGAATAGAACTTATATCTATTAAGATATATTAGTTTTAAATAATTTTCGAAATAAAATGCCATTTTTATTTATTGAGAGCTATTTTTAATATCCTTCATTTTGGAAATTAATATAAATCGTTAAAACTTCTAAATAATATCATGGTATTGATATCTCCACTCAAACCTTTCATGCCAATTAATCCAGAACAATTTTGTACTAATCCATATGACATTATTAGCAAGGAAGAAGAACTTGAATTAAAGAAGAATCCCAATTCATTAATTCATCTTATTTTACCGGATGGAGAGGGGGATGAGATTTATCAGAATGCTGCAAAATCGTATGTAAAATTTAAAAAAGAAAAAATCATTAAAAAAGAAGAAAATCCAAGTATTTTTATATATCGACAGGAATCAGTTGGCTTTACACATCAAGGATTAATAATGGGTGTAGCTCTTCAAGATTATGAAGAAGGAAATATAGTAAAACATGAACATACTAGAGAAAAACCTCTTAAAGATCGTACGAATCATATAGTATCAACAAATGTCGCTGCAGGTTTGGTTTGGACTGTTTTTCAAACCAATAAAGATATTAACAAACTTATTGAAGAAATTAAAACTAAAAAACCTAAGTTTGATTTTCAAAAATATAATTATCGTCATATCTTATGGCAAGAAACTAATCATCAGATAATTAACAAATTGAAGAGTTTATTTAGTAACGAGAAACTATATATTGCCGATGGACATCATAGAGCTGCTAGCGCTGCTGAATATCGAAAGCTAAAATTGAAAAATGCTGATGA
>JBHLNK010000133.1:0-6415 GCA_048941625.1 Promethearchaeota archaeon
TCTAAATAATAAAGACTAATTGATAATTTTTAATTTCATTTAGGTTCTTATCTTAATTAAAGTTTTGATTGTTTAAAAATGAAGAATAAAATTCTTATTACAGGAGCTCCTAGGTGTGGCAAAAGTACTTTTATTTCTCAAGTTATCGATTATTGCATAGAGAAAAAAGGATTTAACATTTGTGGATTTTTAACTCCTGAAATTAGAAAAAATGGAAACAGAATTGGATTCAATATTGTTGATGTTTTTTCTAAGAATATTTTTTCCTTAGCAAGAGTTGGAAATTTCAAATCAAGATATAAAGTTGGGAAATATTATGTTTTTATTGAAGAATTCGAAAAATACCTTAATAATTATCTAGATCTTCAAGAGAAGTCATTTGATTTAATCGTAATCGATGAGATTGGAAAAATGGAACTTCTATCTAGCATATTTCAAGCTTTTATAAAAAAAATATTTTTATCAAATAATTCAATATTAGCTACAATTGGTCTGAAATTACATCATCCTCTTAAGAATTATCTTTTAAATCTTCCTTCTGTTCAATTATTAAACCTAAATAGGCAAAATTTTCGACCAACATTTCAAAAAGTTATTTCAATAATTACATAATTCATTTTTAAAAGAAGTATTTTAATTTCCTTTCACAAAACTTTAAATTTATTTTCTAGTTATTTTAATAAACAACATAAAATCATTGCCTTATAAATAGATAGAAGTTCTTTAGATTACTGGTGATTAGACTGAAGTGGAAATGTGACAAATGTAGTAATGAATTTGAATTAGATGATTTCCCAGAAGAAGGCTTTAAATGCCCTAGCTGTGGAGATACTGATTGTACATTTACTTTAATTGAATAATTCAGCTTTTTAGAGATCTTCTCGTCTTTTAAGATTTATAATAATTTAATGTCCCTTCCTTAACTTTTTATTATCTAAAATGACTGAATCAATTAATTCTATTATTATTTGATTTATCTTGTAATTTGTCCGCTTAATATTCTCATTTTACTAATATGTGAAAATTTATAAGTCTGAAGTTAGGTTAATTCTGTATGGGAATTAATAAAAATTATAAACGGGGCATATTTTTATTAATTTTACTTCTTACTATCATATCTGGCATTTTCACAGTTCAAAATGTAAACTATAAATATATATTTGACGAAAGCACACTTTCAACCAGTGCACCAGAAGATTTATATGAACCAAATAATAATGCCACTTCAGCTTATGATCTCACCATGTATAGGCTAACTTGGTTGAGTTTGATTAATGGTCCAGGTGCTCAGTGGGATGATGACTGGTACAAAATCGAAATTACTTCTGGAACTGAAAGATTAATTGTGAAACTTATCTTCAAACATATAGAAGGTGATATTGATCTTGAATTATATAATTCCACCTTAGACTTAATTACGGGAAGTTATAGTACTGATGATTGTGAATTCTTTGATATTATACTACCTACTGGTCAATATTATTTAAAGGTATATTATGGCAATATAGGTAATAATTATGACCTAATATGGGAAGGGATTGATCCTGTTTTAAGTGATGATTCCTATGAAGAAAATGATGTTTCAAGCACTCCTTATGTGTTATCTGGAAATCAAAGTCTGTGGTTGAGTCAGATCAATGGATTTGGTATCCAAGCAGATGATGACTGGTATGAAATCTATGTAAATCCAGGATTTGAAAGATTGATTGTAGATTGTGTATTCTCAAACCAAATTGGAAATATAGATCTGGATATTTATAATGCTACTTATAGTATGATTGCAAGTAGCTGGACTAATCAAAATTATGAACGAATTGATTTTGTAGTGCCTTCAGCAGGGGTTTATTATATCAGATTACACTCTGGTAATGGAGGAAACACATATGACTTAAGATGGGATAGTGTCATTCCAAGTCCTCCTGATGATGTCTATGAAGATAATGATTATTACTGGGAAGCTTATGATCTCTCAGCATGGTCAGCTTCATGGTTACCTTATGGTATTGGTATTCAAGCTGACGATGACTGGTATAGAGTCTATTTAGATCCAGGAGAGGAACAACTTCATGCTGAATTATCCTTTTCTCATGCTTCAGGGAATATTGACATGGAGGTCTGGTATTGGAACGGTCCTTTTACTTATCTCTCTGGTAGTTATTCCTTAGATGACAATGAGCGAATTGATATTGTCGTTCCTTGGTCAGGTGAATATTATATTCGAGTTTTTGGAAATAATATGAGTAATACTTATGATTTATTCTGGGAAGATCTATCTCCTTCTGGATCTGATGATTGGATGGAAGAAAATGATGATTTTTATGGTGCTAGATTAGTTGATCCAAATTATTATTCAGGACTTAAGATTGTTGGCACAGATGAAGATTGGTTTCGTATATATTTAGAACAGGGTGATAAAATTGAAACATGGATCTATTTTTACAATTTTGATGGTGATTTAGATTTTGAACTTATTGATCCTAATGATTATTCGAGAACAGGATCTTATTCTACAGATGATAATGAATTTATAACATTTACGGCTGATATTACAGGAGAATGGCGTCTTAGAGTTTATCAATATAATGGAATGGATTATGTCCCATATGATTTAGATATATGGATATTTAAAGGAGGAGATGATGCGTACGAGTTTAACAACCATCCTAGTGAAGCTACCTTGTTATTAGATAAGGAGTGTACATGGTTGAGCGACATTAAGGGTGAGGCTGTATCTGGAGATGAAGATTGGTATATAATTGAAATAACACCAGGATTTAATTATTTGAACGTTGAAGTTAAGTTTAACCATTCTGATGGAAATATTGATATTTCTGTTTTTGAAGTATATGAATGGAATAGGGAATGGAATTACATTAATTTTGGTTATATCGGAGGCAATTTTTCTATTGACGATAATGAACAATTTAAGAATATGTTATACCCTGGTTTCTTTCTAATTCAAATTCACGGTCAATTTAGTGGGAATAAATATGATCTTTGGTGGGATGACGTAAGAACTGATTTCAGATCAGAGGATAATTATGAAGAAAACGATACTCCTTTAAATGCATACGATTTATCATCCCACATAAGTCATTGGGACCAATATGGCGTTAGTGGTACTCCTTTACAACATATTATGGATATTGGTATTCAAAGCGATAATGATTGGTATAGATTAACTGTTGGACCAGATTTTTTGGAACTAAGAATAGTAATTCTTTATGAGTATGCGGAAGGACCAATAGGACTTGAATTATATGATTGGGATTTATCCAAATTATCTGGTAACTTTACAATGAGTGATAATGAATATCTAAGCTATGTTCTCCCTTCTAATGGAACATATTATATAAGAATTTATGGTGATAATTCAGGAGGTCCATATGATTTATGGTGGGAGCTTCGAGAATATTCAGAAAGGATGATACCTGGCTATAATGTTTTAATTATAATTAGTGGAATCTTTGGAGTAAGCACTATAATAACAATACAGAAGAGAAGAAGTAAAAAAAATAATTAATCTTTTTCTTTAATTTTTTTTAATTTATTAACATAATTTTTGATTTTTCATATCTCTTTTAATCTGGTCTTAGAAATAGTAATTTCTACTTAATTATTTCAATTTTAAATGTTATGTTTTATTTAGCATATATATTAAGATTAAAAATCATATCGTATTTAAATAAAAATATGACTGATTGTAGTCAAGAAGAGATAAAAAGTAGTTGCACATGTACTTATGACTGTCATAGAAGAGGAAAATGTTGTGATTGTATAGATTATCATCTTTCTATGAATCAATTACCTGGTTGTGTATTTGCTAAGATTTCAAAAGAAGCGGAAAGATCTTACAATAGGGACTTTGATTATTTCGCAAAATTAGTTTTAAAAAAGTGATCAAGAAGAATAAAAATTAAAAAGATATGAAATGACAGAATTAAGTGAGATTTTTAAGAAAAATGAAATTAGATATATCCAATTTCAATTTACTAATATTTTAGGAAAATTCAAAGTTGTTGAGTTTCCGGCAAGAATTTGGGATGATTTAAAAAATGGAACTGGAATTGATGGTTCAAGTCTAGGTTTCCTTACAACTGAGCAAAGTGACATGAGGATAATTCCAGATATCAATACTTTTGCTGTATTACCTTGGAATACTAAAGTAGGTCGATTTATATGTAATTTAGCTAACAATAAGGGTGAGCCATATCCCACTTGTCCTCGAGGAATCTTGAAAAAAATAGTTTCAAATGTCTTATCAATGAATTTTGAATTTAAAACCAGACCAGAGTTAGAATGGTATTTTTTAACAAAAAAATTGAAACCTGGAGATAATGGTACATATATGGACACCCTGCCGTTGGATAAATTTCAAGACTTACGTCGCCAAATAACAGATGATATGATAGATATGAACATAGGTGTTAAAACAATTCATCATGAATTCGGCTTAGGTCAACAAGAAGTTGAATTTATTGTTAATGATGCTCTTTATCAAGCCGATAATGTTCAAACAGCAAAATTAATAACACAAACAAGAGCTTTTTATAATGATTTAATTTCCACATTCATGCCAAAACCATTTGAAGAGATGGCAGGAAGTGGGTTACACATTCATCAATATTTAACAAGAGATGGTGAAAATGCATTTAGTGATACAGAAAATAGTTTAAGTGATACTTTGAATTACTATATTGGTGGTATTCAAAAACATATTAATGCGATAACTGCTATATTAAATCCCACTACAAATTCTTATAAGAGACTAACTCCACATCATGAAGCTCCTGTTTATGTTTCATGGGGCGTAGGAAATAGAACTGCTCTAATTCGTGTTCCTGGTTATGAGAACTCTGCTCGAATTGAATATAGAGCGGGTGATGCAATGATGAATATTTACTTAGGGACAGCTATATTACTAGCAGTAGGTTTGGACGGAATAAAAAACAAGATTGAACCTAATCAGCCAACTTCTAAAAATGTTGATCTATTAAATTATGAAGAAAGAAAAAAATTAAAAATTGATAAACTCCCTTCTAGTTTGGAAGACTCTTTACAATCATTCGAAAAAAGTACCTTTATTAAAAAGACATTTGGCAAGGAATTCGTTAAAACATATCTAAATTTGAAATATAAAGAACTAGCAGAATATGAGTTAGCTAAATCTAATGGAAATGAAAAAGAGTGGGAATATAATAAATATTTAATCTAACTTCTAAACCTTTAGAAAAAATTGTCAATATTGACAACACTAGCCGAATTTTTTTATACTCTAATTTTTTATTATGTCATAATCATCCAATTAATCAAAAACCATTTTAAAATAACATAACGGAGGGAAGAATATTTCAGAAATTTTATGGATTTTAAGTGTAGTAATCGGTATAATTTTATTTTTTATTGCTATCTGGCTCTTAACTGGTTTGAAAACGGCTACTGAATACAATCGCTTGATCATTTTTAGATTCGGTCGTTATAAAAGAACAATTGGTCCTGGAATTGTTTACGTGCTACCTCTTATTGAGAAATCAATGGTTGTTGATATACGAATAAAGACTTTAGATATCGCTAAGCAAGATATCATAACTAAAGATAATATTCCTGTCACAGTCGATACGAGCGTGTTTTATAAAGTTATAAATCCTCAATACGCTACTACTAAGATTGAAAATTATATGAGAGCTGTATTTAACTATACACAAGGAGCATTAAGAGACGTTATTGGTGCTATGGAACTAGATGAAGTATTAACTCAAAGAGAAACAATTTCAAAGGAAATTAGAAATGTTGTTGATGAAGAAACTAGGGAATGGGGGATAGAGATCACCCAAATTAAGATTCAACAAATAGAATTACCTGAAAATATGAAAAGAGCAATGGCAGTTCAAGCAGAGAAGGAACGTGAAAAACGTGCGACAATTATAGCTTCCGAAGGAGAATATGAGGCTGCAAAAAACATCGCAAAGGCTGCTGAACTACTAGCGGAAAATCCGGCAGCAATACAATTAAGATCTTTACAAACAATTCAAGACATTTCTCATGAACCTTCGCAGAAAATAGTGATATTTATGCCATCTGATATCGGAAATATACTTAAAAAATTATAAAAAAAAAATTAAATCTTTTTGTTAATGAACAAGAACTAATAATTACCAATTTTTTTATTTTTCATTATTATTTTGACTAAACTAAAGGCTAAAAAAGTGGAGCAAACAGCTAATAATTTAATTTTTGGATTTCTAAGGGAATCCCAAACTAGAACTATATATGAGATATATAGCAATGTTGCTAAGAAAGAGAATTTATCTTTAATTTCTAGAACATTTGAGGATTTCGCTATACAGAAAAGAGAACGTGCGACTGAATTTTATAAATTATTAAAAAAGTTGAATAAGGATGAGAATATTGAAAA
>JBHLNK010000047.1:0-27562 GCA_048941625.1 Promethearchaeota archaeon
GGTTCTAAATAAATCATTGAAAAAATAAATCTAAATTCGTTTGCTAATATAATTTTTTCTAATGCTAATTAAATTTCACTTTAAAGTTAAATCTCTTAGCTAAATGGTTTATATCACCCACGTATTATCTAAACTCGACTTTTTTATAAAAAATTCCTAAATTTTTATATAAGTAATAGATATATTATTTAGTTAAACAGATTTTAGCAAATAAATAGGGTTAGCTGATAAATTGAGCTCCGACAAAAATCAAAATAATTTAGAGAAACATCTAAAAACTCTTGGTCAAAAAGTTAGAATAGATATCTTAAGAAAATTGAAGAATTGTCAATCTCCTTTAACATTTTCGCGAATTCAAAAAGATGTTTTGGGAGATAATTCTTCAACTGTAAATTTATCATTCCATCTTAATACTTTGAAGAAAAGCAATTTAGTTTCATCTTCAGAAGAAGGCTACTCAATAACCTCTCTTGGAGAACAAATTATTGAGAAAATTATATCTATTGAAAAAATACTTAATACTCAATCGAACATAAGAATGATTCGAACTTCAAAATATTCTAAAGAAAAGTTTGATATGAGCAAAATTGAAGATTATTTAGTAGATGAGGGAGAATTAGAACGATATTTAGCGAGGCAAATTGCCCATGAAGTTGAAGAACGCCTTTCAAAAACAAATATAGATTATATGACTGCTCCTCTAATGCGGGAGTATATTAACGCAATTTTATTAGAAAATGGATTGGAAGAAGTGAGACACAAATTAACAAGATTAGGAACTCCGCCTTTTGAGGCATTTAAACTTTTTAATTCCAAAAATAATGAAATCACTCCGAAAAAATTTATTGAAAAATTAGGTTCTGATGTATCTGAGCAATTTTTACTGCTAAATCTTCTTCCTAAGAATCTTGCAGATTTGTACTTATCTGGAGAGATTGCTTTGCTAAATCTCAATTATTGGGCTTTAAGACCATTAGGATTATATCTAAATACAAAAATGTTGATAGAATATATTAATAATAAAGATTCTATTTCTCAAAATTTTGAAAATTTTAAAAATCACACAAATCTTATTCTTAATTTCTCAGATCTTTTATATGGAATAAAAGAATTTTATTCTGAGAATTTGGTTTTAGGTAATTTTAATCAATATTTTCTTTCATATTTCAAAAAATCAAGTGCAGAACATTTACTTTCAATACTAATATCTCAAATTCTAAGATTTAACAAACTATTTAATGATAAAAAACCTTCTTTATCGCTAGATTTCAATTATAATAGAAAAAATTCTAATCTATTTTCTGAAATTGATAATCTATTTTTTGGTTTACTTAAAAATCAATCTA
This sequence comes from Promethearchaeota archaeon, assembly GCA_048941625.1. GTDB lineage: Archaea > Asgardarchaeota > Lokiarchaeia > Sigyniarchaeales > SOKP01 > Loki-b32. Next base: position 1,347 of record JBHLNK010000047.1, read on the forward strand.
AAGGGTTTCCTAAACCAAGTATTTCTTTAGAATGCTCAGATATAAGTTCACCTGAGTTAACTAATAACTTTGAATTATTCTCTGATAATTTCATAAAAAATTCTTTCATTTTTTATCATAACTCTTATTCAAATTTAGTAAATCCCAATATCATTTCAATACCTTCACATGATACGAATTTTATTATCTTAGATAAAATACTGGTTAATTTACACATGATCTCCTTAGAAGCAAGGCAAAATGATGACCTTTTCTTTGAATGTTTACAAAAGAAATTAGATTATATATTTCAATTTTTTACTATTAAAGAAGAATTAGTTAAAAAGAAACTAAATTCTCTTAAAAAATGGGAAAACCTAGCTAAGAATCTTTTTAACGAAAAAGTAGAAGAACTATTCAAAAATAGCTTAAGATCTATTAGTTTTTTTGGTTTAAACGAAGCTATTCTAAATCATTGTGGAATTGAACTAGATAGATTAGAATCAAGCGAAGCTTTTGCTGTCAAGTCAATATCATTCATGAATAAAATAATTAGTGAAAGAAAAGAGCAAGATCCAGTTAATTATTTTTTAAGTCAACCCCATGATGGAACATATCTACGTAGCCTTATGAATAACGAAAATGGGCACCATAACCAAATAACACATAATTATTGTTCAGGACTTATAAGGAGTGATTCGAATCTGTCTTTCGATAAAAAGATTTCATTATTTAAAAAGTTTCAAAAAAATATTAATGGAGGAACTCTATTTATAGAAAAAATATCAGAAGAACAAACCATTCAAGAGTTATTAAAAAAGTTATTTCAATCAGAAATAGGAACAATTTCCTTAAAATGATTTTTTTCCTAATTAAAATATTAAGTGGTCATTAATTCTGCTAATAGAGCTTGCCTCATAGGGATTCCATAATATGTCTGTTTGAAGTAAATTGCTTTTTCTGAAGAATCTACATCAGGAGAAATTTCCGTAATCCTTGGTAATGGGTGTAGTAGTCTAAAATTATCTTTTGTATTATTCAAATCATTTTTTCCAAAGATGTAATAACCTTTTACTTTTTCATATTCTTCTAAATCAGCAAACCTCTCCTTTTGTATTCTAGTCATATATAGAACATCCAATATATCCAATATTTTTCTATAATCCAGGATTTCCTTATATTTAACTTGCTTTTGTTGCAAGAAATCTTTATCCCTATTTCTCATCCTCAGTTCATCAGGACTAATAAAATAAATATTTACATCAAAATTAGATAATAAAATTGACAGAGAATGTACTGTTCTTCCATATTTTAGGTCACCCATTAATCCAATATTTAAACCATCCAATGGGCCCACCTCTTCAGTAATAGTGAGTAAATCTAAAAGTGCTTGAGTCGGATGTTCTCCACTTCCAGATCCCGCATTGACAATTGGAATTTTAGCAAATTTTGCTGCTAATGTGGCAGCTCCTTCAAGTGAATGTCTTATCACTATACAATCACTATAATTCTCAACCGTTCTAATAGTGTCAGCAATACTTTCTCCTTTCTTGATTGAAGAGACATCTCCAGAATGAAATCCAATTACATTCCCTCCTAATCTATACATAGCAGATTCGAAGCTAAGACGTGTACGAGTGGAAGGTTCAAAAAATAATGTCGCTAAAATATTTCCTTGAAGAAGATTCGAATTTTTTGTTTTAGCCATTTCTTTCCCTCTTTTTAAGATATATTCAATATCTTCTCTATCAAATGGCTTAGCACTTATTATTCCTTCCTTAAATTTCTCTTTAAACATTTAAAATCTCATTCACTATGTTTTTATTAACATTATGTAAATAAGATTTAAATTATTTTTTATTAAATAATAACAATTCAAAAAAGAACTGCCAGCACTGATAAAATTTAAAATTTATAAATAATTATTGATGGTATTAAGATAAAATTGGTTTGGTAAAATTGAAATACCCGAGAACAACTAGGAGATATTGTCCCTCTTGCAGAACTCATACAACGCATAATGTTAGTATCTATAAAAAAGGGAAAGAACGTATGCTAAATCAGGGAAGAAGGAGAGTAGAGCGAAAGAAAAGAGGATACGGTAGTTTTCCTAAGGAAATATTTCATAAAAATGCTAAAATCAATAAAAGAACTACACCACTTTTAGAATGTTCTGAATGCGGTAAAAAACAGTATGCCAAATCTTATCGGGTAAAAAGAGTCGAATTACAAGAAGCTTAAAGATTGTGAATTATTATGGTACATAAAAGAAAAGAAAAAGATCTTATTCCTCAACCAAAAAGTAGATTCTTAAGAGTAAAATGTTTGAATTGTGGAAATCAACAAATTATTTTTGGTTGTTCTGCAACCGATGTAGAATGCTTAGTTTGTGGAAAAACTTTACTTCAATCCACAGGAGGAAAAGCAAGAATTTTAACAAAAATCTTAGAAGTTCTTTCTTAACATCTTCTTACCTACTTAACTTTACCAGTACTAACCCAACCTTTGCTATTAGTTGATACTATATTTTGTATTTCAACTTTAGGATTCGTATAATTGATTCCTATTTGAGTAAGTCTTTTTAGTACGATATTAAAAACTAATTGAACATCATCCTTTTTTTCAAGCCAGTAAGAACCATTTTACCTGTAGAAAAAATTAAAACAGTTGATTTAGGGCTACCTATTCTCATTACTAAACCTGGAAATTTATCTACATCAAACTCAGTATTATCAAATGTATTAGCAAGGGTTTTCAGATCAATTTTTTCTGTAATTTCAATCCTCCCTGTTCCTACTATGTTTTCTATTTTACCAGACAATTTAATAGATACTCCTATTTCTTATCCAATTCTAATTTATTAATCAATGAAAGTAAAGATTTGGATTTAAAGGTAGAATATAATATGAACAATCAAATAAGTTTAAAAATTTGTCTATCCCTTCTAAAATTTCTAATTTACTCCGTTTTATAGAAATTGTTCGTGAAACTGTTCTTTCACGATGAATCATCATAAATATAGAATTTAATGAAATTTTCCCAATATTGTATCTTTATACCCCTTTCCTCTAATTTTTTCTTGACTGAATCTTTTATAGTATAATCATTTGTAAAGTCCAAAAACTCACTACCTAAAAATTCAGCTAAATATTTTTTTTCCATAACTAACTCATGAGATCCTCTTGTCATCATCATTGACCGGATTTTTTTAATTAAATTTATTAGTTTCCTTGGGCTTATGAATTGCTTTTTGAGAGAAGTTCTTCTACCGCGAACTTTTAATCTTAAATGATGTCTTTTACTCCTATAGCTTTTTATTTTACGAATTCTATCAATGTCACGTTTAACAGCAATTTCTAATTTATTTCCAGTAATATGAACATCTTCCGCAGTACCTATATCTTTTGGTCGGTTTACCATCTGGTTAGGAATCCCATTTTCAACAGGATTCATTACGATTTTTTCAATTTTGTTAAGATCTTCATCAGTAAGATCTCTCACTCGGAGATCGGGATTTATTCCTGCTACTTCAACAACTAATTGAGCAAATCTCATACCCACTCCTCTTATTTGAGATAAACAATATGTCACTTTATCATTTCCATCTATTTGAGTACGAAGCTTCCTTAAAAATCTCATTAATTATTAATGAGTATAACTAACTTTTTAAAATCATCTAATATATTGTGCTGAATCTTTATTTGAAGTATTTAAAATCAATAACTTGAATAATTTAAGAATTAATAATTATAAACAGAGATAATTTTATCAATCTTAGCGTGATAGTATTTTTACTTTATTAGTTATAAATAGTTTTATTATTGTTCACGCCAGGTATATTTACAATTTGTACATTTGAAAAAGTGAGTACTGGGCTCATCAGAACTCCTTATCTGCACCTGCCATGTTTCAGCTTCCATATTCTTACATTCAGGACATTCTTTTTTAGTTATAGCATTAGCAGTAATTTTATCTTCTTCAGAAATAATGACTAGATTTTTCTCCAAATCCTTTTTTTTCTTTTTTATAGTTTCTTCTCTTGAACTTGTATCAGACTCCTGTTCCCGTTCATAACCACATTTGCATGCTAAATATTTCTTATTATCAATAATTTTTTTCCGTAAAAGATTTGAACACTCTGGACAAAATTCGACCATATTGATTACTTTGTATAATCTTTGTAAATATTAACTTATAAAAAGTTAAAAATTTAATAAATTTTATTCTATTATATTAAAGTATATAAATTTTTTATATAATTGTAAAAAATCTTTACAATTTTGCTTAAAATAGTATTTTAATTATATAATATCTTCAAACATGAAGTTCAAAGAATTTATCACATTCCTGGGCACAAATAATCTTAATCTTACTTCCAACTTTTATCAAAATATACTTGATCTTACATTATATAAGGATCAAGGACTCTGTTTAATATTTAATATAAATAGTAAGAGTAAAATTGGCTTTTGTGAACATATACCAATAACACACTCAGAAAAAAGTCCTATAATAACTCTTGTCACCAATGATGTAGATGAAGTTTATGAAAGATTAATAAAAATGGGTGTGTCAATTCCACATAGACCTAAAATGAATGAGAAATTCAACATATATCATTTTTTCTTTAAAGATCCTAATGGATATGATATAGAAATTCAAAAATTTTTAGAATAATAGACTAAATAGTAGAAATTGATTCTAACCTTTATCAAGCTCTTTTTTAATCTCATATAATTTTCTATAGTATTCAAAATTTAGCTTATTCATATCCTGTACAATATCCGCGTTAATAAGTTTTTCTCCACTAGATTTAAACTCAAGATCTCCAATGACATTAATTAAATCATTCTCTTTAAAACTAAAATCCTCTATACTAACAATATTTACTTTAATCTCCCCGGTTTTATCATCTAAAAGAATTTGGGTATCATTAATTTTACTCTTTATATAACCTGTAATTTGTATCCTCTCATCCTCGATGCTGATATCTTTTACTATTCTTTGTCTCGCGTATTGAAAAGTCATTTTTTTTTTAAAAAGAATCAATTAATTATATTATACAAGTTTGCAAATTTAAGATAAGTATAAATAATTAATTTAATACCTAAAATTGGTATTATTAAAAGACTAATATCAAACATTATTAATAATGTGGATAAAACATATTTATCTTAATTATAATTGAATAAAGGTACTGAAAGGTCATGAGCTTTACATTAAAATTAGAAAATAGTCGGATATTGAAGGGAATTGTTGAAACTCTAGCAAGTATCATTGATGAAACAGAGTTTCGAGTTACTCCTAAAGAGTTTACGATTACAGCTATGGATCCAAGTAGAATTTGTCTACTTAAACTCACAATTAAAAAAGAAAACTTCGATGAGTATAAGTGTGATAAAGAATCGAAGGTTGGGTTAAATTTAGATGATTTAGATAAGATCTTGAAAAGGAGTGCTACCAATGATTCAGTTGATATTGATTATAATGAATCAGAAGAAAAAATTAAAATTAAAATGCAGAGAGAAGGGATGTCTCGTACTAGGACTTTCAGCTTAGCTTTACTGGACATTGAAATTGAAGAAATTCCAATGGATAATTTACTAAAAATAGAATATCCTTCAACATGGGTAATAGACACAGAGTTTTTGGTTGAGGCAATAAAAGATGCGGAAATTTATTCTGAAATTCTTAACATAAAAGCAATAGAGGGCCAAGGGTTAAATTTTAGTTCCACAGGACAAATTGGGGAAATGATTTATGATCTTAGTGAAGAAGACTTAATAGACGCTAAAATCTCGGAAACAAGTAGTGGAGCATATTCTTTAACCTTTCTCAAAGCTATATTAAAGATTGCTTCAATAACAGAAAAATTAGAAATATCTTTAAAAACTGATCATCCATTAAAAATGATCTTCAATCTTCTAGAAGGCGGAGAACTTAACTACTTTTTAGCACCAAGAGTAGAAGAAGCCGAATTTGACGAAGATGATGATATGGATGAATTCTAACTAATTATTATACCTTTAATTTAGTATTGAATGAAATGATAAAAGTAGCCTACTTTGACGTTTAGATGAATAACTCGAATTACTATTTCAACAAAAAAACCTCATTTTTTAAATATGATCTCTCTAAATTTAAAGAAAATTGTATTTGTTATGTTTAAAAAAGATTTAAATTAAAACTAAAATATTGTATTAATTAATTTCATAATTTTGTGTATTAAATTATGCTTTTATTAGAAGATCAACTCAAAATTATCAATTCTATTGAAAAAAATTTAGAAATTGAAATAAAATCCGCAGGGGGAGTAAAAGATTGGGAACCTCACTATAAAATAAAGGATGATAATATATATGTATTAAAAATTAGCATGGATAATATGGATCGACAGAAGAGATACGATATGGAAAAAAGACCATTGAAAAAAATAAAAAAAAAGGAGATTAGAATCCTACCAAATGAAATTAGTGAATTAAATAATCTTGAAGAGCTCCATCTATCATATGCATTTTTAGGTGATTTACCCCAATCAATGGAAAAACTCGAAAATCTTAAGGAAATCACGATTAACAGCCGTGTACTTGAAAATCTACCTAATACCTTTGGAAATCTACCTAAACTTGAAAGTTTAAGGTTATTTTGTGAATCTTTGAAAAATTTACCTGATTCAATGCAAAATCTCAAAACTCTCAAAAAATTGTTGCTATATGATTGCAACTCATTTAAAGAAGTTCCTGAAACTCTCAGTGGGTGCTCAAATCTAGAAGATGTAATGTTTAGAGGAGTACCAATTCGAGAAATTCCTAGTTTCATGGGAAAATTGCCCAATTTAAAAAAATTTTCATTGATTAAAGTAGACATTGATAAAATCCCCCAAGTAATCGCCGAAATGAAAGTACTTGAAAACTTTTGTTTTAGAGAAAACCCATTAAAAGATAAGAAAGATCAGGAACTAATGCGAGAAGCTCGAGAACTAGGTAGTAATGAACTTTTCGAAATTTTTGGAGATGGTCTTAAATATTTGAAGGATAAACTCTCAAAAAAATAAATTTCTTTTTTTATTCTATTTTTTTAAATTTTATTTTTTATAAAATACTAACACTTTAAATAATAATGAGTGCGTGTCCACCGAGATATTAATATTCCAGTCTTAAGTATCAAATATAAAGTTATATTCAAAAAACAAAAGATTTAAATATCACTTTTAGATATATAATCTTGTAAACCATTAGTTGACAATCATTACTTATTATAAAAAAAAATGAGGTGAAATATATGTCTGATGATAAAAAGGTTGAAGTAAAGAAAAAAGAAAAATCAAATGAAAAGAAAAAAGAAGATAAAAAAACTAGAGAAATAGCGGTTAGACGAGAAAGTCCCTTTTCATTATTTCAAGACATGGATCGGATGTTTAATGAGTTGAGATCCAATTTTTTTGATGACTGGTATTTCCCCTTTAGAACCAGACGCAGACGACCATTTTCATTAACAATAGCTGATAATGAGCCTATTTTCAGAACACCATTAGCTAATATAACAGAAGATAAAGATAATTTCAATGTGATCGCTGAACTTCCAGGAATGGATAAAAAGAACATTGAAATTACTATTTCAGAGGGAAATCTTGAAATAAAAGGTGAAATAAAGGAAGAGAAAAAAGAAGAAAAAGAAGGAGAATTAGTAAGACGCGAATTTCACAGTTCAAAATATTATCGAGCCTTCTCTTTACCAGATAATATTGATGCTGATAAAATCGAAGCAAATTTGGATAAAGGAGTACTAACCGTTAAAATACCGAAAGTTGAACCACCTAAACCAGAAAAGAAAGTAATTGAAGTAAAATAAATGAATTTTCAGCATTTAAAAGATAATATCTCTATTTTTCTTTTTTTTAATTTTTTTATAGCTCCTCATTAGATTTGAATAAACTTCCCAAAATAAGAAAAAAACTATTTTCTTCTTTATTAGTTTGTTAATAGAACTATTAAAATTTTCAATAAATTATTTTACTCTTAATCTATTAATGAATAGTGCCAAACATCTATTTAAAGTATAATTAACTAGTTTTAAAAAAAGAGAATTTTCAAGCAATGAGTAATACTTTCGATTTGCTAAAAAAATATCCCTGGCTTCCATCATTAAAAGAATATTATTCAGAAATAGCACTTAAAGATCCAATAGAATTTGTAGCTGAAGCATTTTCTCAAGATTTTGGAGATGAATTAAGAAGTAGAGTTTTAGAACTTTTTATTTCAGCTTTCGAAAATAGAGAAGAAATTTCTGACTATAAAAATGATAACATAAACATATACGTCTACTTACTGCTGAACATTTTGCTATATGTTATAGATAATAAAATGATTACAAACAGGCTTGCAAACCTTTACTCAAAAATTACCTATGATAAATTGATAAATGAGACTAATGATTCAATAATCTATGGAATCTGCGAAGAATTAAGATTAAAAATAAGATATTATGATCCTCCTGTTAGGTTTGGCAAAAATATTATAAAAGAGGAAATTGAACCTATTGAAACTAATTTTACAATTCATTTTATTGATTATTTAAAATTAGCTTCACGCTTAAGAGATGAATATAGGAAACTTGTTCACAATTCTATGATCGAAGGGTATGTTTTTATTAAAAAAAAACGATTAGTACGTTTAATTCAAGAACACGTAAGATCGAAAATACTCATTAAAGAAACAGAAGATAAAGCTTCAGTTGATGCATTATTAAAAAATTTTTTAAAAATTGAAGATTTTAAGTTAGTATATAACGATATTATAAAAGCTTGGGACACCCGTAGAGAAGAATTTGAATACAGTTTTGTAATTGATTATGAACATGAAGAAGATTTAAATAATCTTTATCCTCCATGTGTAAAGGAAATTCTAAAGAAAGTACAAGAAGGCCAAAATATAATACATAATGAAAGACTATTCTTAGTGTGGTTTTTATTAGCCCTTAAGTTTCCTGTAGAAAAAATAATCGATTTATTTTCAACTTTGCCTGATTTTGATAGAGAAAAAACCTCATACCAAGTGAAATTTGCTAAGAAAAAACAATACACTCCATATAAATGTTTAACACTTAAATCTTTAAATTTATGTATGGCCTTAAGCTATAAAGATGAATTATGCTTAGAAGGTTATGGAGCTATAGAACCAAGCGAAAGGAAGAAATTAGCTCATCCTTTAGCATATACTCAAATCAAAAAGTATAGAGCTAATAAATCAAAACAATATAGTAATAGAGAATCAGAAAAAGAAAATGAGTAATATTACGTATTTAAAACGCTTATTCAAAGCCTATTATAAAGAAAAAGGTGTAGATTTACCTATTGTAAATCAATTTAAAAAACGAGAATTTGGTTTTATTCCATGGGATAAGCAGATAATTATGAAAAGGCATATGAGTTTTAATGATCCAGACAATTTTAAGAAATATTTACTAATCGAGGCTCCTAGACATATTTATTCTAGTGGATCATTATATTTACAACCAGACAATTCAGAAATGGAGAAAAAGGATTATCAAGGATGTGATCTAATTTTTGATATTGATGTTGATCATTTCTATACTCCTTGTAAGGATAAACATGATATCTGGTATTGCATGGAATGTGGTAATTCGGGAAATGGAATGCAGAAAAAGTGTCCAAAATGTAATAAATTAAAGATAAAATCATTAACTTGGATCTGCGATGATTGTTTAAAAGTTGCAAAAAAAGAATTGATGAAGCTTATATACAATTTTCTTATACCAGATTTTGGTATACCAATAGAAGAAATGAAAATTGCTTTCTCAGGACATCGTGGATATCATTTAAAAATAGAAGAGGAGGGGATTAGATCATTAACAGGTGAAGAAAGAAGAGAAATTGCTAGCTATGTTTCAGGAAATGATATTTCTCTTGATTTATTGGGATTAAGAAAAATAGGTGGAATAATGTATGGATTAAATCGAGAAAATATTGGCTGGTCTCAAAAAATAGTAAACAAAATTGATGATATTTTAACAAAAAATTCTAATGATCATATCAAAATAATACTAAAAAATTTTGGAATAACCTCAAATGCCATAAAAAGCTTTATAAATTTCAAAACAGATTTTCTGCAAACCTTGTCTCAAGATAAATATAATTTCTGGAATATAGAAGGATTTGGACTTCAAACGTGGACAACATTTTTAATGGGAATTATTAATGAAATAGGTGCAGAGATTGATGAACCAGTTACAATTGATACTCATAGATTAATTCGTTATCCAGGCTCCTTACATGGCAAAACAGGATTTAAAGTTCAAGAGCTTTATCCTGATCAGTTAGATGATTTTACACCTTTAAATGAATTGAATAAGAATTTAGACCCTATCGTTTTTGAAAGCAAAAATAAGATTACCCAGAAAATTGAAATTACTGAGCAGAAGATACCGATAACAAAAATAAAGGGTGCTTCTTTTGGCCCTTATGATAAAGGAGAAAAGGTCGAAGTTCCTCATCACATTGCTATTTTCTTTCTTTGTAAAGGAATAGCAAAAATAATTTAGCTTAAAAATTTTAAGTTCAAGAAAATTTGTTATCATACTAACTTTGAAAAATCGATCTTTATGGATGTTCAAAAAGGCTATGAAAAGTTATACCGACATTGGTTTAAGGAATTCCAGCAAGTAGAATTAACAGAATTTTCACAAGATACTTTCAGTGTATATGTTAAATACATTCAGTTTATAATGGACTATAAAGAAGAAAATATGGATGATCTTAAAAAAAGCATATTTCAGACCTATAAAGATAATATTAAATTTTTATTTAATGATTTTTTAAAGATGAGAGAGCTTAAAATTCAAAATTCAGCATTGGCTTTGAAAGATATAAATCTAGACAATCTCACTGAAGCTGAGAAATTACTTTATAACAATTTAGTTAGCTCAATTAAGGGATATAAAAAAGTGAAAAAGTTAGCAATATTTGAGGAAAGTGACACATCGTCAATATTAAAAGAAAAAGAGCAAACCTTAGAATTAGATATTCCAGAAGATCAACCACCTGATATTAAAGAGGTACCTCAAATTAATGAACCTAAAATATCTACTAAAGAAAAAAAAATAGACTATGTACTTGTAAGATTTTTAAAGAAAACTCCTTCTTTAGTTGGTATTGATCTTAAAAATTATGGTCCCTTTGAAGAAGAGGATATTGCTAACTTGCCTGATAAAAATGCAAAAATACTAATATTTGAAAATTTTGCAGAGAAAATAGAAATTGATTAGAATTATTCAAACTTCTTACTAAATTCTTCCTTAAAATATTCTAAACGATATTTTCCATATTTATCTGTTAAAGAAAACTTAGCAGGTCTAGGATTAACAAGTTGTCCTCCACAGTAACGACATTTTGATTCAGGATTGTGTAATCCGTACCTTTTACACTCCTTACATTTTAGAAGGTATTTTGTCATAGTTTACTCCTGCTTAAAAAGTTTAATCTCTAATAAATTCAAAAGTTCCATTATATTCATTGCTTTTTTGTTCAATGACTTCTAAAGCATCAGATAAAACGTTTTCAGCATCTAAATAATCTTTTGATACAATCTCCAATCGATAAAATGGAGCAGCAATGTAGTGGATATTAATATTACGGGTTAATTTTGAATCAATTATATTTTTTGCTTCTAATAGAGATTCTTTGATATGTTCTATTCCATTTTCTGAGTTAAATGAGAGTTTTATTTTCCCTGAAATACTTACTGTTGAAATACTAACGTTTTCATCAACTATCTGCATTAATTTTTCTTTAACATCATCTGAAATGTTTTCAATATTAGATAATATTTCATCACCATATTCTTTTAGACTTTCGATGGCTTCTTGATATGAATCAAAACGATCCAAAATTGGAAATCCAATACGTTCATAAGCTCCATCTAAGGTTAAGTTAACACCTTCTGCTTCGGTTAAGAATTGGAGTAAATTTTCAAATTTTAATGCATACTTCCATTCTTTTAGTCGATTTTCCTTTTGCGCAGAATTTACTCTCCTTAGAGAGAGATCCACATGTCCTTTTTCTGCATCTACTCTCAATACTCGAAGAACGATTCGTTGACCAACTCTCACATAATTTCTTATATTTTTAATCCAACGAGAACTTATTTCTGATATATGGATCATTCCTCTAGCAGATTCTTCAGAAGGTAAGCCCTCATAATCTATAAGATCAACATAAACATACTGATCTTGCACCTCGTGTACCTTAGCTACAACAAATTCACCTTCTCTTGGAAACTTATTTCTACTTTTTACCATTGTTTTGATAAGTCCTATTTTTATTATTTATTTTCTATTAATTCTTATTCTTATTTAACGAACTATAATTTTTTATTTTTTTCATCTTTAAAATAAAAAAATTATTAAGAAGTGATAAAAAAATTCCAAATTGGTTTATTCATAATAAATGGGCTAAAAAGGCGGGAATTGATGAAGATATAGCCAACTTAGTGAATAGAAGCCTTGATTATGGATTCAATTGGATGTATTCTAAAAAACATGATTTAGAAAATCCAGAGAGAATAGATAGTAAGATTGTTCAACAAATAAATTTCTTTTATGAAAAAGATAAAAATAAAAAAGGATACATCAAAGCTCTTTTTCTACACCACCTTTTAGACTTTTTTAAAGAGACTCATGTAAATATATATGATATTGATTTAGTATTTGAAAAATTCCTTCAAAATAAAATCGTCAATGAAATTATTGATTCTGAAGGACAAAAAATTAATTTTAATCGAGAAATTAATGAGATATTCGATCTGGTAAAACAAAATAAAGAAGAATTATTTAATGATTTAAAAACATAAAGAATTATTAGAAAAAACAGAAGAGTTTATACTTTTTTTAATTATCGATCCAATCAATATCTAATTCCTCTAATTTTGAATGTAGAGGGATCCCGTCTTCATTCCAACCCATCATTTTATAATAAGTTTCTATAGCAGTTTTCAATTTTTTAGGATCTATAGCTGTTTCAGAAAGAGCCCCCGAAGTATGAGGTTCGAAAAACCTTTCAGGTAACCAATCCTGATCCTTTCTAATGCCTTCTCTGACATTAAAAGCTCTTGCCATAGTTGTAATTCTCTCTCCTACTTTCATTAATTCCCAAGTCGTAGTATACCAGCCAGTTACAGCTTGTATTATTTCTGGGACATCAACATAATCCCATGGCACAAAATAGCATATTAATAAGGCGTTATACAAATTTCGCCAATTAGTATAATAACTTAATGCTCGGATCTTCTTAGGGCTAAGATCATTCCTTTCAAGAGGTTCTAAAATCCCTATAGCACGCTGGCCTACAATTGCTCTTTCATTTGCAATTGAATCATCATGCATATTTGCCATATGTTCTGCTCCTGTCGGTGAAACTGTATAACCAACACCTAATCCTTGTTTTAGACGTGGGTCATGCATTGGTATTTCTTGTCCTTTTACATGCATAGCATATTTCTCAGCTCCATTACCTAACTTCTCTGCAGCTATTTTAACACCTTCTGCTAAAATATCACCTAAACCTTCACGACTAGCGATTAATTCAACCATGTTTACCATAGCTTCAGCATCTCCAAACTTTAAGCTCATTCCATTCGTATCTTTTTCCTTTAAAATTCCGTTTTCAAAACATTCCATTGCAAAACCAATTGAAACACCTGTAGAAATTGTATCCAATGAATATTTATTACATAACTCATTAGCTTTACAAACTGCCTTTATATCATCTATTCCACAGTTAGAACCAAATGCACCAATAGATTCATACTCAGGACCTCCATACAAAGGATCCACATTCCAAGGTTCTTGAATATTTACAATTTTCTTACACCTTATCGAACAGGCATAGCATGCATCCATAGTAAGGTTAATACTTTCTGTCATTAAACTGGGATCTAATAATTTTGCCCCTGAAAAATCACCATCCCTGAAATTTCTTGTTGGAAGATTTCCTGATTTAGCAAATTGCTCCATTATCCCTCCTCCAGTGCCATGCTCAAAATAACTCGAGTAAGGTTTATAAGCTACTTCGTTAAATTCTTTTATCTTTCCCCTCAATTTCTCTTTGTTATGGACTTGAAGTCTTTTGTGACCTCGTATAGCAATAGCTTTCAAATGTTTAGACCCCATAACTGCCCCCATCCCACTACGACCCGCAGCATTCCTTAAATCATTAATTACACAAGCATATCGTACCAGATTTTCCCCTGCAGGCCCAATTTGAGCTACTCGAATAAGGTTATCATTCAGTTCTTTTTTAATAATTGATTCTGCTTCCCCTGTTATTTTCCCCCAGAGATGTCTAGCATCTTTTAATTCTGCTTTTCCATCATTTATCCAAAGATAAACCGGACTTTCTGCTTTTCCTTCTATAATTATAGCATCAAAACCTGCATGTTTTAATTCAGCGCCCCAATGACCTCCAACTTCTGCTTCTCCAAAACCTCCTGTTAATGGTGATTTTGCTCCTACACTATTTCTACCTGTCCCTGGTATGGAAAAACCTGTTAATGGTCCAGTCGCAAATATTAATTTATTTTCAGGACCCAAAGGATCAATTCCTGCTTTAACTTCTTTTAAAAGATAATAAGCTACAAAACCCTCTCCTCCAACATAGCGACGGTAAAAAATCTCATCGGGATTCTCAATATTAATTTTCCTTTCTTTTAAATCTACTCGAAGTATATTTCCTGTATATCCATTTACCATTTAAAACCCTAATTTTCTAGCTAAATATTTTCTAATTAATTTCAAAAATTCGTTATTTAATTTATAGTTTAAAATTTTGAACTTTCCTCGAAGTTTTTCTTTTCCTCATTTGATATCTCTTAAGAATATTTTAGAATATGCCAAAGAGTTATGATTAGGCTTAGTAATATTTAAATATCACCTGATTATAAAATTCTAGAATTTATAATAAAGAAAATTGAAATTCAAGATATATTATTTAAAAATTGGATTAAAAGTTTATCCTGAATGTATAATATAATTATTAAAGAACAAATCTATGAAGATCAATAATATTATAAATTCAAAAAAAAATTTAGGATGGTAATTGTTTTTGAAAGATAAAAAAAATACAGGAAAGGTTCTTAAGATCTTAATTTTTATAATAGGCGTCCTTTATTCTGGATTTTCTCTATTTTGTTTATATTTTCTTATAATTGGAAGGAATTATCCTTATGTACCTTCATTTATTATCTCATTATTATCATCCTTCCTATTTCCGAGTATCTCGGTTTTCTTTGGTTATACTGCTCCTATAGGAATCGCGATGATGATGTACCCACTTAATCCGAAATTCAGGGGAATACCTTTGGCTATATATAGCTGTATAGCATTATTTATGTCATTTTTTATATCATATTCATATGCAATATATACTCCAATCATAATCATAAGTTTTATTTTTATCCCTCTTATAATAACAATACTCCTTGGATTTATTTCAGTACATAGAGATTATAAAATATTACAAATTATCGCTTTTTTAGTCATTAGCATTGTCCTTATATTACTTTTAACTCTGCTAGGTATGGCAGTATAAAAAGCGTTTGAAATTCAAATAGAGAGAATTTAATATTTGAAATATTGAACTTTCCTCGAAGTATTTTTTTAGCTTGAATCTAAATGAATAGAACACTGATAATTAATATTTTAGAATTAATTGACATTTTCTATTGATGAGAGTAAAGATTAAAAAACTCTAGAAAATAATTTAAGTAAATTCAATAGGTTGATTTTCAAAATTTAATAGATGGCTGATTGTACAGCTGGACCTAGATATTGCCCTAAATGTGGACAAGAACTGGAAATGAATCAGTTTATATGCAATCAATGTGGATATAAATTGGATGAAAAAAAAATCAGAATTCCATATAGTAAATTTGAAAAAGAACCGAGAGAACGTAAAGAACGAACAGAAGAAGAGAGAAAAAATTTACGAATTAAAATAGGATTGATATTTTCAATATTTAGTTTATTATGCTTAAATAGTTTTATAGTACTTCTATATTATCCCAATCTTCAATTCTTTTACTGGTTGGCTCACGTAAATCCCTTCATTTTTACTTTATATATGGGTGTAAATGGTATACTCGTTCTTTTCATAATTACAATAAGTGCGTTAGGTTTGGTTTATTTCTCAATGAAACCAAAACATAGAGGATATTTCTTAATAATTTTAGGTTATATATTATTTAGTTTTACTTTCTTAACAATGCCCTCATTAGATCGTTTTTCTATTGCAAACCTACCGCTATATATAATTTTTATTGATGTACCGCTATTAACCATGATAATTTTTGGCATAGCAAATATTCTTAACAGAAATAAAGATTTAATACCTCGAGTTATAGCCTTTTTACCAATAATTTTTCCTATCATATTTCCCTTCATTCTTTGGTTTTATCTTTGATTTTCAGATAATAAAAAAGTAAACTCAAAATAGAAATGAATTTAAAATTAAACAAGAGAGAATAAAAATGTTTATAAAAATGAAATTTTACAGCAAAATCTTAATAATATTTATCGTTTTTGTATTAATCCATCAAAATTTTGGTAAGATCTATATATCTGTCGCAAATCCCGTTGTTGCGCCTATATATCGATATTCTGGAGGATTATTACCACAAGAAAATGTCTCTCTTTCTTTACTCACTGCCAATGTAAAAATTGAAACAGATACTTCTGATTTGAAATATTTAGGGGGAATTTCATTTCAAGGGAATTATACCATTTTCAATCCTAAAAATGATTTAAATCTAACAATTGCAGCCCCTTTTAGCATAAATCCAGAAAATAACCTGAATGTTTTAGTAAATGATACTTCTATTCCTTCCGATATTTTGTATTTTAATGAAGTTGAATCACAATTATGGGAAGATTATATTGGTAATATTTCCTGGGGAAATCTTTTGCCAAGATATTGGATCTTATGTAATATTTCAATTCCTAAGAATGAAATTTTAGAAATTAAATATGAATTCATTACACCTAAACCAACTTATTCAAATGATTATGTTTCTTACGATATCATATATGATGTTGGTACTGCCCGCTTGTGGAATGGAACTATAACAGAAAAAGTAGATATTAGAACGCATGGACACTCTCCTAATTCTATTTACAACATCCAACTATGTAATATATCTGATATTTTTGATGGAAAATCATATACTTGGGAATGGATAGATGAGAGAATAGAAATAAATTTTGTAGGTTTACATTATTATTACGATGGGAGATATGAATACAACAGCTTCTACTCTTATATTAAAACTTGTCTTTTATCAAGCATCTCTCTTGTAAGTTTAGTTGTGATAATAGCTAATTTTTATAAGAGAAGAAAAAATATTAGAATGAATTAGATGTTAATATAATTCTATTTTGAATTTAAAGGATTAATACTTCCTTAAATCATTAATAAACCTCCGTAAATTCTAAACATTACTCACTAATACTCGATAATTACGCTTAAATATAGTAAAAAATATAAACTCAACAACATTTACAATTAACATCTAATAAAAATAATATTTATTGGAATTAAATAATTATATACATTACATAATAAAAATAAAAGGAAATTGATGCGAAAATGGAAAAAGACCACCTGAATTTAGTAATCATCGGACACATTGACCATGGTAAGAGTACCATGATGGGTGCTCTTCTCATTGAAACAGGTGCTGTAAGCGATAGAGAGGCTCGTGAATTAGAAAAATTAGCAAAAGAATACGACAGAGATTCATGGTCATATGCATTTGTCTTCGATAGACTAAAAGAAGAGCGACAAAGAGGAATTACTATCGATCTTGCATTCCGTAAATTCGAAACTAAAACAAAGTACTTCACAATTATTGACGCACCTGGTCATGCAGACTTCGTCAAAAATATGATAACTGGTGCTTCCCAAGCAGATTGTGCCATCCTCGTTGTATCTGGAAAGAAAGGAGAAATGGAAGTTGGAATAGCTGCAAATGGTCAAACTAGAGAACACGCTTACTTAGCACAAACTTTGGGTATTAAACAAATTGTTGTTGCAGTAAACAAAGCTGATGTTTATGACTATTCTGAAGAGAGATTTAACGAATGTAAAGAATCAGTTGGAGATCTACTTAAAAATATAGGTTTTAAAAATGTAAAATTCATTCCAACTAGTGGAATGGCCATGGAGAATTTGTCAAAGAAATCTGATAAAATGCCATGGTACGATGGTCCAACTTTGATTGATGCAATTGATGAATTTGTTCTTCCTGACAAACCAACTGATAAGCCTTTAAGACTTCCTATTCAAGATTCTTATAGAATTAAAGGAACTGGAGTTGTTCCTGTTGGTAGAGTAGAAACAGGAGTATTGAAGAAAGGGGATAAAATAATCATTATGCCAACTGGTTTCCAAGGAGAAGTGCGAAGTATAGAAATGCATCATGAAGAAATTCCGCAGGCTATACCAGGTGATAATGTAGGATTTAGTATAAGAGGTATTACTTTAGCAGATGCAAGCCGCGGAGACTGTCTAGGTCATCCAAATAACCCACCTACAGTGATTACACCTAACGGAAAATGGACAGGACAGATTATAGTAATCTGGCACCCAACAGCACTAGCACAAGGATATACTCCTGTGGTTCATGCTCATACAGCACAAGTAGCTGCACGCTTCTCTGCATTAGTTAAAAAACTTGATCAGAAGACAGGAGCAGTTATTGAAGATTCACCTAAGTTTCTTAAAAAGAACGAATCTGCTATTGTAGAGTTATCTCCGATTAAAAAAATGTGTCTTGAAAAGTATGAGGTAATTCCAGAAATGGGCCGATTTGCTGTCCGCGATATGGGTAGAACTGTTGCAGTTGGTATTGTCAAAGATATCGAGACAGGCGCCTAAAGGAATAACATTATCGAATTTTTTTATTCTATTTTAACTTATTATTTGTTTTTTTTGAATTTCTAATTTTATTTAGCTTCAGATTTCATAATATAATATATTTCTAATTATAAAAGAAGCATGTCATGTCAATATCATTTTAATTTTTGAACAATTTTTTGCCTTTTCTAATTAACATAATGGGATATTAGAAAGGGTTGACATAAAGTTCTATCAACAAAACAGAAAATTTGTCTAGTTGGGCATTCAGGAGTGGGTAAATCCTCACTAGTATCATTACTTCAGGGCCGTCAATTATCGAAAGAATCAAATCCAACGGTTGGTTTAGAAATTGAGGATTCAAACCTCAATGGGAAGAAAGTTAATATTTGGGATTTCGGAGGTCAAGAAAGATTTAGATTCATGTGGCAAGATTTCTTAAGGGGGGCGGGTCTAACGGTATTGGTTTGTGATTCTACTGAGGAAAATATAAATGAGACTAAAGAAATTTATAAGAAATTTTCGCGTTATATGAAGACTAAAATAATTGCAATAGCTAATAAGCAAGATCTTCCTAACGCATTAAGTGCTAAAAAAGTCCAGAAGAAGTTAGGAATTCCAACATATGGTATGTCAGCTATAAGATTAGACTTAAGAGACAGAATACGTGAAATTTTGGAATATGAAATAGAGATAGAATAGACTATGCTGATTCTTGATTAAAATAATTTCCCAATCAAATGTGCTAATCTAACAGGTTCAGGCAGTTTTGAATCAATAGATACTTTTTCTAGGAGATTTTCTACATTTTTTGCGTCAATTCCTTTACAATGGAAATAAATTTTCGAAGTTCCTCCTGCAGTATTTATTTCTGTTTCGTATAAATTACCCGCATCAACTACACATTTCATTTTTCCAGTATAAGTGTCCGGAAAATTCTGCAGAAGTGCTTTCTTTACAGATTCGAAATCAACTTCTTTTTCTGTAATCGCGATTATTGGTTTTTGGACTTCAGAATAAATTTGATTTAAATTAATAAGATTAAAGCCCCCAAATGTTATACTATGAGTTATAATGTATTGAATATGCTTCTGATTTTTTTTTACTAATTTAATTAATACTTCAGAAGCATCATTGCCATCTATGAGGATTCTTTCTTTTAGAACACCAACCATTCTAGTTCCTTGGCAAATCACTCCAATTAAAAAAGTATATTTAGTTTCTGAATGCAGTTCAAAAGCGGCATCATCAAATCCAATTGATATGGGAAAATCTTTCATAATTTATTTTTCTGGTAAAAACTGCTTAATATGAATTAAAAGATTAGTAAATGCTATAGTTGCGTTTTTAATTTCCTCATTTCTGTTGTAAAGATCACCAGATAGGTTGTTTTTCAGAAAATTTATAATATCTTTTAAACTCATTTTATCGCTTAACCATACATAAGCTATTAAAGCTTCAACAGTATCAGCAAGATCGTGTGCATCAGCCCTAGTTTTTGCATATTTTTTCATATCTGCATTTTTTAGAGCTGTTTCTAAAATTTTTTTACTAACTTTTTTGCCTGTCCTCACAACTTTTTCCAATGAATTGGTTTTTGTTAAAAAAATAGATTTTGCGACGGAGTAAGCTACATTTACAATTCCATCTCCTATTTTCGCTAATCCTTTATCCGTCCCAATACTCTTCTGTGATTTGTTAAGATTTAAATCTGAAATTAAAAACTCATAATCCATTAAGATAAGTGAATTTAGGAATCTTATAAAGTTTTCATAAACTTTAAAGAATAAGCTACGTGAGTTTTTTAAATATCTTTTGAACCTGAATTACTTCTTCTCTTAGGGATTCAATACTTTTATTTAATATGTCTTTTATCTTAAATTTTGAATTTTCCAGGCGTACAAAAATCTTGGGTAATTCTATATTATTAACCTTATAAGCAGCAATATTAACACCATCAATATTTAATAAATGTTTTACGAGAATATTACAGAATCCATGTGATTGACCTTCAATCATTATTTCATAATCATTTTCACCAACACCTTTTTTCAATTTGACATCAAGATATTTGTAATCTGGAAATCTTGGTTCTTCTTCTTCCTCAAAATCTTCTTCTTCCTCCTCTAAAAATTCATCAGGTGATACTGGCTTCGACACAGTTTCTTCTTTTTCTTTTAATTTAGGGTATATGCTTTCAATTTCTTCATCGTCTAGTAGTTCATCAACTAATTCATCAAGTTCCTCTTCGTCATTATCTTCTGTTTTAACAGCTTTTTTTTTTGCCATAATGAAAACTTCAAACTATTAGAATTTGATAGTCTTAATTAAAATTATATAAAATAAAATAAATTTTTTATGGTTTTACAAAAAAAACTCATAAATAACGATCTGCTAAATCTTTTAACCTTTCAGTTGCTAAGCTTTGCAAGTCTCTTGATCCGAATATAGCGATTTTGATACTCTTTCCTTCGACAGAAACATTTAGATTAAGATAATCAATTTTTTTTTGAATTTCTTCGAGAAATTTAATCACATTTTCTAAAGAGCCGCTATTATTATAAAAATGAATTACTTTTTTCCCACCTTTTCTCACTGCCAAACACTCACTATTAAATAGAAGATTAAAATCTTAAATATTCAGAAACATTTCCATAATCATCCGCTAATTTCCTAGTTTCCACGTTTCCACACCTTTCACATTTTAATTTGTTATATCCAATTTTATCGAGTTCTTGTCCACAGATTGAGCAATCCGCATAAATCACACCGAGATTTTTCCCTGTTGTAGTCAATTTGTACTCATTAGATTCTTCTTCCACAACCCGAGCACGAACAATATCAGTTATTTGAAAAGCGTCCTGTATTTTTTCTACATACTTATCTGATATCTGTGAGACATGTATATTTCCAAAATAGTTTGAATTGAAATGAATCTTGTTATTTATTGTATAAAAATTAATTCCTACAGAAAATTTGCGTAAAAAAAGAATCACACCAATAACAATATCTCCAATTTTAATTACTTTTCTATCTTTATCTTGATGTGTACTTATTTCAATTCTACGTTCTTTTTCGTCAATGTTCAACAAGCCAGTTTTACTTGCATATATCTTTCCGTCTTTTGTAAAGGTAGATTGTTTATCAGGTAGAAATTCTTCTACTACTCCTAGATAATCTCCTGTTATTACAACATCGTTTTTCTTAGATTTTTTAGTCAATTAAATCATCAATAATTTTTAAATATCTCAAACGCTTTCTAATTTAAGTAAATATTATTAAATAATATAAATAAATTTAATGTATTAATTTTAAAAGAGAAACTATTTTTTTGGATGAAATTAAACAAAAAAGCATTAATATCTCTTATACAAACAACCAAATCTTTTGATAATCCTAAAATTGAATTAGAACAATACTGTATCGATGCAAATTGTGCGGTAGATATCATTTATTATGCTGGATTTGAATATGATGATATTAAAAATGCTTTTGTTATTGATTTAGGTGCTGGTACAGGACGATTATCTCTTATTAGTGCACTTTTTAATGCAGCCAGTGTTTTGAGTGTTGATATTGATTTAAAAGCTTTAGAAATATTAATAGAAAATGCTCTTGATCTTGAGGTGGATACTCTTATAAATCCCATATGTGCAGATATACAATTTTTTGAAATTTCAAGAAATTTTTTTCCAAAAACCATGAAATTAACTACAATTATGAATCCACCATTTGGGGTTCAATCAAAGTTTGCAGATAGACCTTTTTTAGATAAAGCATTTCTTTTTTCAGACATAATCTATTCAATTCATCTCGCAAATAAAAAAATACAGAAGTTTATTTCAAATTTTGCTCGAAAGCATAACTGGAAGGTAGATAATATTATACCTTTTAATATAATTCTTGAGAGAATATTCCCTTTCCATACTAAAAAAGTTAAAGAAATTAATGTAGATGTTTATAGATTTATAAAAAAATAGTTAGAAGGAATTAAAAAATTATATAAAATTTTTCCAGGAATCCATTTTTTGGGGAAACTTGGCATTTTCACCTAACATTTCTTCTATTCGAAGTAGCTGGTTAAACTTGCAGGTTCGTTCTGATCGACAAGTAGCACCGGTCTTAATTTGACCTGTACAGAGACCAACAGCTAAATCTGCGATGAAAGTATCTTCTGTTTCTCCAGAACGATGAGAAACCATAACATTGAGTCCATTATCAAAAGCTATTTTAGCTGCTTTTATAGCTTCTGTTAACGAACCTATTTGATTCACTTTAAGTAACAACGCGTTTCCTGCTTGTTCTTCTATCGCTTTCTCCAGAATTTTAATATTAGTTACTGTCAAATCATCATCAACAATTTGAACAGATCTATCGACTTTAGCAGTTATTTTTGAAAAACTCCTAAAATCCTTCTCATCAAAAGGGTCTTCAATGGATTTAAAAGGATATTCATGTAATAGATTCATATAATATTCTAGCAGTTCATCTTGATCTAATCTCCTTCCATCAATATGATAAGATCCTTCTTCAAAAAATTCACTAGCTGCAGCATCCATTCCCAGAACAAAATCTGTACCCAGTAGAAATCCTGCTTTTTCGATTGCTTCAATAATAATATCTATAGCTTCAGATGTTAAAGATAAATTTGGAGCAAAACCACCCTCATCTCCAACATTAATTGATGAAGGACCATACTTTTTTAATAACAATTTTTTTAAAGTTTGATAGACTTCAGTAGCATTTTGAATTGCTTGTGAAAAAGATTTAGCACCTACAGGTAAAATCATGAATTCTTGAATAGATAAGTTATTTCCTGCATGTTCTCCTCCATTTATAATATTACAACAAGGAATTGGTAGTAAAAAATCATTCCTAGTTTTATTATAAGCCAAATTATAGAGATATTCAAACAATGGCACTTCAGACAATTGAGACGCCAATTTCGCGACTGCCAAAGAAACAGATAGAATTGCATTAGCCCCTAAATTACTCTTATTTTCCGTACCATCTAAGGAGATCATTTCTTCATCTATCTTCTCTTGTTCTCTTACATCATAACCTATTAATTTTTCAGCGATAATATCATTCACATTATTAACAGCTTTAAGAACATGTTTTCCCATAAATGCATTACCACCATCCCTTAATTCTAGAGCCTCTAATACCCCCGTCGAAGCTCCAGAAGGAACTGCTGCCCTAGAATAATGTTTTCCCGCAAATATGTCAGATTCAACAGTTGGATTCCCTCTTGAATCTAAAATCCATCTAGACTTAATTTTTGTAATTTTAAAATCTGTCATACAAATCTTATTGTTTTATTATAGATATGAATATTAATAAAGAATTAAGAAAATTTAATTCTTAATATAATAATATAAAATTTAAATAAAAAAATAGAAAATGACTTTTGAAAATAGGCCTTGGGTTGAAAAATATCGACCAAGAAGGTTAGATGATATAGTTAATCAGGAAGGTATCATTAAACGGTTAAAGCAATTTGTAAATGATAGTTCAATGCCCCATCTTATCTTTGCGGGTCCTGCAGGAACTGGAAAAACTACATCCGCCTTAGCAATGGTAAGAGAATTATATGGAAGGAACATGGCAGTTAATAAAACATATCTAGAGCTAAATGCCAGTGACGCTCGTGGAATTGATGTTATCAGAACATATATTAAAGATTTTGCGAAAGCTCGTCCTCCTTTAGATGTTGCTTTTAAAGTACTTATTCTTGATGAAGCGGATAATATGACAGCTCCTGCTCAACAAGCTTTAAGAAGAACAATGGAAAAATATACAAAAAATTGTCGGATGATATTAATTTGTAATTATTCTAATAAAATAATCCCTCCAATCCAATCACGGTGTGTCGTTTTTAGGTTCGCTTCTCTAAATAATATTGATATAAAGCAGAGAGTAAAATTTATAGCAAAGCAAGAAAATATAACTTTAACTCCTGATGGGTTAAATGCAATTGTCGATGTCTCCCGAGGTGATTGCAGACGTGCAATCAATTATCTACAATCATGTGGCACTATTTCGAGTAAAATTGATCAAGAGATTGTATTTCGTGTAGCAGGAGAAGTTCCACCAGAGAAAATAAAAGAAATATTGAATACTTCTATACAGGGACAGTTACAATTATCAATAAAACTGTTAAATGATTTAATCAAGGAATATGGACTTTCTGGACAAAATATTATCAAGAATTTATATAGAGAAATATATGATCTTAAAATTGAAGAAATTCTAAAAATTGAATTATCCAAATTATTAGCTGAATATGAATACCGATTAAGTCAAGGTGGAACTGAGGAGATTCAACTGCAATCCTTATTAGCAAAAATTGTTTTGTTGCAGGATTCTGAATAATTGATACTTAAGCCTAAAGTGTAATTGTTTCTTCATAAAATAATTGTGCATTCTTTCTTTTGATTTTAAATCCTCTATTAATCCGACTTTTTTATCGTATTTTATATCCCATAGGATTAATCCATAAGGATCTGCTGGTTGATAAGAAATATTTTTAGTAGGGTCAAATAACTCTAAGAAATCATCGTACGAGATTTCATTTGTACCAAGTTCCATTAACTTTTTTACAGTTCTCCTAATTTGTTGCCTTAGAAATGATTTACTTTTAAATTCGAAAATCAAATGATCATCATAAGTCGATAACATTACAGATTCCATATCTCTTACTGTCTTGATAATATTGTTTTCTTTTTTTGAGAAATTGCGAAAATCATGTTTCCCCTCAAGTAATTTACAAGCTTTCTCTACTATTGTAAGATTTAAATGACTTGTTTTTTCAAGAAAAGAAATCGGTTTGGGATAGATGTATATATAATGTCGTAAGATTGCGTTTTTTCTCGCAGAAAATTCTAATGGGACTTCATTATATGCCCAAACACCAATTTCCTTAGGTAATCCACTATTTATATCCATTAAAATCGGTTTTTTTTGAGTAATACATGTAAAATATGCTCCTCGTGCGGAAACATATCGATCTGTTCTACTAGCAAATTCAAATTCTGAATTCTTGAGCTCTATTATATACCCCTTTTTTTGTAATTCATAAATTATATAATCTTCGACTGTCATGACCTTAGATTGTCTCTGAGATCCATGAAATTTACTCCCGATATAATAAATTTTAAAGAGATATTTGGTTTTCACCATCTAGATCACATATTTTTTAATCAATTAAATTTAAAATCTAATATTCTCTTTTCATGATATTTTGAAATTTACAAAATGTTGGATTAAAGAAAAACATTTTAATCTTAAGGATTTTTTTTATATTCAAAATTTA
>JBHLNK010000134.1:0-6317 GCA_048941625.1 Promethearchaeota archaeon
TCTTCACTAGATAACGGTTTTTCATTTTCACCCAAAATTCTCACGTTAAATAATATTTGCAATTTTTTTTAAATATAATAACAAACTTCGTATTTAATAATTTTTATGTTTAAGCTATAAAAAGGTTTAAAATTAAAAGAAGTACAGGACGATCCAAGACAAAATAATAAATTTAATAGAATTTATCTTATTGGAATGGGCTCAAAAGAGCTATCAGGGATTTTTTCCATTAAGCTTATCATAGTTAATTTCATTGTGAGCATTTCCATAACTTCTAATTTCAATTTCTTTGATTTTTCAGAATCTAATGTTAAGTTATATTTAGTAATTATATTTTCAAATTCTTGTGTTAAATGCTCTTTTAACTCATCTTGATTTTCTAAATTAATTTCTATACTATTGAACCAAGTATCTATTTCTTGTTTAATTTGTATATCTACACCATTAGAAGAATTATAAGTAACTTCTACTTCCTTCAGATTTTGAAGATTGCTGAGATAAGATAGATCCTGATACATTGGTTTGAGTAATAATCCCAAATTCATTATTAAGGGTTCTATCTTAAGTTTCTCCAATGAATCAGATAAGAATTCAAAAACTTGGTCTTTTTGTGTTATTTTAGAATAATCTATGTATTCTTGCACAAAATGCATTATTGAATTTCTTACCAATATATCTTCAAAATCGAAAATAGATTCAGGTTTTATCTCAAGAGTATTGCTAATACAAGTGTACAATGAGTTCATAAATGGTTTTATTTCTTTGAACATTGAGAATTTTGTTATAAAACTAACTATATCTCCTAAGATCTCGAGCTTATCCTCATCTGATTCTGTTTTATAATATTGATTAAGATCCCTTTCTAAATTGAAATTCTCATCGGTTATTGATAAGAGTTCTTTTACCTCAGAATATATCGAACTTAAATCCACAATTATTAATTTGCTAGTTCTCTTTAAAAATATTTATTTATTTTTCATATATCTATCAACGGTATATAAAAACGATTTCAATACTTATCTATTAAATATTAAACAGTTCCTATTAGAATATTTGTAATAAAAAATTTTTGTATTAAATTTTTAGTACTAAGATGATAAATATCAATAAAAACAGATCTTATTCCTTGTTTGCATAATTATAAACATATTTAAATTATGACATATATCAATAATTATATATATCAGATTGTGAGATATTCTAAGAATTAAGGGATTTATGATGGCAGAAAAAATTGCAGAGAAATTTGAAAATTCTATGAAGACTGCATTTATAAGTTCCCTTATCTTAATAGTTCTTGAGAAGAATCCTTCCTATGGTTATAAAATAAGTAAAGAAATTGAAAATCGTACTTTAGGGATATGGGATCTCCCATCTTCAACATTGTATACAATACTAAAAGCGATGACAAAAAACCAACTAATAACATTTAAAGAACAATTAGTTGAGGATGGTAGGAATAGGAAAATTTATGAAATCACGGAAAAAGGTAAAGCAACATTAAAGTTAATGCTTGAAAAGCAAAAAATTATAGAAGAATCATTTGAAATTCTAAAAACTGCAGTATTAGGTGATGAGAGAGGTGTATTACCGAAAGGATATCATAGAATCAGTCCACTTAGACTGATGTTAGATAGATTAGATGAGAAATCCGAGGAAGAACAATTAGAGTTTCTTGACCTTCAAAAATTAAAAATTTCCCAAGATATGAAAAAACTAGAAGAAAAATCTCAAAGAATAAGAGAAAGAATAGATAAATTAGAAAAAAAGGTTAAAGGAAAATAAAGAATGAATCAGAATATAATTGAAGTACAAAATATAACCAAAACCTATGAACAAGGGAATGATTTAGCTGTTAATGATGGTAATTTTAATATAAAGAAAGGTGAAATATTTGCTTTATTAAGTTCGAATGGTACCGGGAAAACTACAACTATAAGCATCCTTGTTGATTGGTACTCGATCATTTAATAAAATGGAGATATGTCAATTATTATTTAAATTATTAAAAATTAATATCAAAAATAAAAATATTTTATGATAAAATGAATTCTGCTCGAATGATATTTAAGTATTGGTCAAGATCGAAGAAGGAATTCATTTTGGAATTCATATTTTTATCAATTTCAACGATTTTCAGTACTATTATTCCAATTTTTATAGGGAGAATGGTTGGATTATTAGATCCAAATCTTCCAAACTTTAATAGCATATTTTTCATAATTTATTTTTTCATTATATTATTATGTGGAATAGCAACTTATATTTTCAATAGAACCGCTCGACTTCAAGCAGCAGAAGTTTCTTCAAGAGCACTATATTATTTACGAGACGATGTTAGTAATGCGATTTATCGCCAGTCATTTTCTTATTTCGATAAAACTGAAACAGGTCAATTAATCTCTCGCGCTACAAGTGATATAGAAGAAACACGTCAGATTTTTGGTATGGGGGTCATACTTGGTTTTCAATCAAGTCTTCAGATAAGTGGAATTATTATTGGTTTTTTTGCTTTTAATTTTGATTTATCGATTATTTTAGTTTCAGCAATTAGCATTTCTCTTTTATTATCATATTATATTGCTAAAAAATTAAAACCAATCTTTTTAGAAACAAGATATAGTTTTGGTGATTTAACTTCGACAATTAGGGAAAATATTGTTGGCGCTCAAGTAGTACGGATATTTAGTATGCAAGATAAAGAGTTTCAAAAATTTAAAGAAAACAATAATAGGTTCTATAAAGCTAGTGTTAATTCCGTTAAATATAATTCACTTCAAATGCCCTCGGTTTATATTATCATCGGTGTCATGACAATTTTATTATTACTCAGAGGTGGGATTGGTTTTATCAATGGAACAATGAGATTAGATACAATAGTTACTCTTCTTAGCTATATTGCTTCACTAGGATTTCCTTTGATGATGCTTGGTCAAATAATGTTAATTTATATTCAAGCTGATGCCGCCCTTATTAGGGTAAGAGATATTTTAGAGTCCAGTCCAGAAATTAAAGATCTTCCTAATGCATTACCAATATCAAATTTAAAAGGGGATATTAATTTCGAAAATGTCAGTTTTGGATATACACCTGATCATCGTATTTTAAAGAATGTTACATTTAAAATTCCTTCTGGAAAAAAACTTGCTATCTTAGGTACTACAGGTTCTGGTAAATCTACTATTATAAATTTAATTCCACGATTCTACGATGTGAATGAAGGAATTATTAAAATTGATCAAAATGATATTAAAAATTATTTACTAGCAGATTTACGTAAAAATATTGGAATTGTATCCCAAGAAACATTTCTATTTAATAAATCAATAGCAGGAAACATAGCGTATGGCAATGAGAATGCTTCTAGAGAAGAAATAATTGAAGTTGCTAAAATTGCGGATTTACACGATTTTATTGTTAATCTACCTAAGGGTTATGATACAATTGTGGGAGAAAGAGGTACACGTTTATCAGGAGGTCAAAAACAACGTTTATCAATAGCAAGAGCTCTTTTAACACAACCTAAGATATTAATTCTTGATGATAGCACTAGTTCTGTTGATGTAGAAACTGAATATAAAATACAACAAGCTTTAACAAGAATTATGAAAGGTATAACTTCCATAATTATAACACAGAGGATCTCAACGATTAGAGGGGTAGATTATATTTTAATTTTAGATAGAGGTCGTGTTGTAGGTTATGGGACTCATGATGAATTAATTAGATCAAATGTCTTATATAAGCAAATCTATGAAACTTTATATCAAAAACAAACATCAAAAATGAGAGTGGGATAAAAAAAAAGTTAGGAATTATCAAAGATGAGTAATAATATGCATAAAAATGATAATAAGGAAGAAGATATAATCAAACCAAGTGCAAGTACTCGACAACGTTTTATGTTAGAGGGGGATAAATCGATACTGGATCATCCAAGAAGAGAATTATGGCGATGGATGATTTCCTACTTAAAACCTCAAAGATCAAAATTCTTTCTGTTCTTCTTTTTTCTTTTAGTAGCAACTATTATTTCCACCTTAAATCCGGTTTTTTCTGCAAGGATAATTGATAAAGGGATTGTTGCAAAAAATTCTTATTATGTGGTTATAATGTGTACGATTTTCCTGATATTAATAATAATTATGGCAATAACTAATTATTTTGCCTTGTATGGGATGGGTAAAATATCTCAAGAAGTAACTTTTCAAATTAGAAATGATCTTTTTTATAAACTACAAGATATGTCATTAAATTATTATGATAAAAGATCTTCGGGACAAATACTATCTACTTTAACAAATGATGTTACCTTACTTAATCAATTGGTTGGAGGTCAATTAGTACAAATTATTACGAGTATGGTTTCGATTGGATTAACTGTCTTTTTTATGTTCTTCCTCAATTCATTTTTAGCGTTAATTAGTATGATAATTTTTCCAATATTTTTCATTATTACTCGATTTTTTAGAAATATTGCTTCTACATTATTTAAGGAAGAAAGAAAAACAATAGGAAAGGTTACCTCTTCAATACAAGAAAATATTGAGGGTGCAAGGGTAGTAAAAGCATATGGGCAAGAAAAACGTGCTGTTATAGAATTTGATCAAGCAAATACAGCAAATTATAAAATTTCTGTTAAGATCCGAAATTATATGGCAATTATTTTTCCTTTAATCAGTCTTACAACAACTATCATTACTGCAACTATTATATTAGTAGGAGGTTTTGTTACATCTGGAAATATTTCATTTTTAGGAATTACTGTTTCGGTAGGAGTTTTAAGTGCATTTATCACAATTCTAGGTCAATTTTTTAGACCCTTTATGACGCTAATGCAAATTCAAAATGTTATTGAATCAGCGCTGGCAGCTAGTGATCGAATTTATTCATTACTAGAAGAAGAA
The DNA here is from genome assembly GCA_048941625.1 of Promethearchaeota archaeon. Taxonomy (GTDB): domain Archaea; phylum Asgardarchaeota; class Lokiarchaeia; order Sigyniarchaeales; family SOKP01; genus Loki-b32. The sequence goes on from JBHLNK010000134.1 coordinate 4,908, forward strand.
GTTGAGATCCCCGATCCCAATAACCCAATTTTGCTTGAAAAAACAAACGGTGCTATTGAATTTGATAATGTGAGTTTTGGATATATACTCAATAATAGTAAAGAGAAAAATAAGTCTAAGATACAAGGAATTGAGAAATATGAGGAATTTAAAACTATTATAACTAATGAAATCATTCTAAACAGGATTAAATTATTAGAACGTGTCTTAAGAAATAAAACAAATCTCCAACAGAGTACTGGTTTTAGCGGAGAAGGAGAGGGAATGATTAGTAATAAAAGAAAGATAAATTCTCCTCAAACTATTCTAAAATCACTAGCCAAAATATCTATCCCTTCTGAAATAGATGATAGAATACCTAAAATTGTAAAAGATGCAATTAATGAGCAAAAAATACTTCTTCAACACTTAGAATCAAAGGGTTTTGTTTTAAAAAACCTTTCTTTAAAAATCCCAGAAGGAATAACATTAGCAATTGTAGGAGAAACTGGAGCAGGTAAAACAACACTAATTAAATTAATTGCTCGATTCTATGATATAAATGAAGGAAAGATTTTTTTAGATGATAATGATATAGTTAGAGTTAAAAAAAAGGATTTAAGAGATTTAATTGGCATTGTCCCTCAAGATGCGTTTTTATTTACAGGAACTATTCGAGATAATATATTATATGGATATGAGTCTTTTTCACCGGAACTTGAAGAAAGAATGATTGAAGTATCAGAGTTTTTAGGACTTCATAATTTTATTGAAGCTTTACACAATAAATATGATACTAAATTAAAAGAAAATGGTAGTAATATTTCAATTGGTCAAAGACAATTGATAGCTTTTGCGCGTGCTTTAATAACCAATCCTAAAATTTTAATATTGGATGAAGCAACATCTTCAGTAGATCCTTATACAGAAACTTTAATACAAGACGCCTTGAATAAAGCACGTAAAGGACGCACAACCATTATTATTGCACATCGCCTTTCAACAATTAAAAATGCTGATCATATAATTGTTTTAAATGCTGATCAGAAGGGAATAATAGAACAAGGAAATCATGAACAATTAATTGCTTTAAATGGAAAATATAAGCGTCTTTTAGAAATGCAACATAGAAATATTAAATTTACTGGATAAATACTAATTCATTAATAATCTAATACTAATTTCACAGAAGTTAAACTTTTAATTATCAAAAAAACTAAATTAGAATCTATTTTTAATCTATATATTAGAAGATTAATATTTTTATATAAAAATGCCTTACTTCGAATATTCAGGAAAACAAATATTTTACCAGATCAAGGATAATGATTCTCAAAATGTAGTTATTTTAATTCATGGAGCTGGAGGTAATTCAAATAGATGGGAGAATCAATTTTATCTAAATATAGATTATAATATAATTGCTATTGA
>JBHLNK010000135.1:0-6281 GCA_048941625.1 Promethearchaeota archaeon
TAGCTGTAGATCATGGATATTTTGGAAATATACCAGGTCAGTTGAAGTGTTTTGGAGATCTTAATCCTTTGTTTCAATATGCAGATGCTTTAATGCTCACACGTGGAATGTTAAGGAGTTGCGTTTCTCCCGATTTTGATATTCCAGTCGTTTTAAGAGTATCAGCGGGGGCAAGTATGCTAAAAGAGCTCTCAAATGAAGATATTAATGTTACTATTGAAGATGCAATAAGACTTAATGTTTCAGCTATTACTTGTTCAATTTTTGTAGGTGGAGAATATGAAAAACAGAGTTTAATGAATTTATCTAAATTGGTCAATTGGGGACAAGAATATGGTATTCCAACTTTAGCGGTTACAGCTGTTGGCAGAGAGATGGTTAGAGATGATCGATACCTTGGAATGGCTAGTAGAATGGCTGCAGAACTAGGTGCGACATTTGTTAAAACTTATTACTGTGATAATTTTGAAAATGTTACTAGTATCTGTCCTGTTCCAATTGTAATTGCTGGGGGGAAGAAAATCCCCGAAAGAGATGCACTACAGATGTCAAAGAATGCAATTGAGAAAGGAGCAATAGGAGTAGACATGGGAAGAAATATATTCCAAAGCAATTCTCCTATAGGTATGATTAAAGCAGTTCGAGCTGTTGTCCATGAGAATGCTTCAGTAGATGAAGCTTATGAAATTTATGAACAGGGTCCGAAAGGTTTATAATAATTATCTTTTCTTTTTTTAGAATTCTTTATTTTTTTCTACTATAGTGAAGTTTGCAATTACTATACTATTATAATTTTAATTGAGTGAACTTTTTAAATTCCTATTTATTTTCAAATGCAATTAGGTTATAAAATCAATAAATAATGGTTTAATGACCCTCCCAAATATCGAGAATCTTGAAATTAGAAAAGTAACAGATGATGTTTTACTAATACACCAAACAAATCCTCCTTTTTACTTTTCTTGTTGTGATGGGCTTATAATTTTACCAAAAGAAAGAAGAAATACTAAAACTATCATCTTAGACTTAAATATTGAACCAAATCTTATAAATCAAATCAACGATCTTTATGGTCCGATATCAAATTATGTGTGTACCCATGGACATATGGACCATATTGCACATAATTATCATTGGGAAAAGTTAGGGGCATCAATTTACGCTCCAATTCCGGAAGACAAATATTTATTGGATCTTCATAACTTTTATGAGGGTTTCGGGTTCAATAAACATATGGACTATTCAGTAGTAGAAAAATTTGGCAAGATAAATGGATATCAAGAATGTAATAATATTATACCCTTTCTCCCTGGGGAAATTCTAAAATTTGAGAATTTTACTATTAAAACTATTCCTTTAATAGGCCATTCTAAGTCACATATAGGATTTCTAATTCCAAATGAGAAAATTATCCATATCAGTTGTTTAGGTTTTGATATTAAAAAACCAGGAGAGGATGGGTTTGGACCTTGGTATGGTTTCGAAGAATGCTCTATTGATCAATACTTTGAGGACATAAACCTTTGTGAAACTTTATATCGTGAGAAGTGTGATTTTCTAACATCTAGTCATTCATATGTAGTAAAAAAGCCTGATTTCACACCTTTTACATATATGAGAGAGAAAATCCAAAAAAATCAGTCGATAATTGATCGAGCTATAGAATCTTTCCAACCAAATCATAAATCTGAAATTAATATTCAAGATTTCCTTGAATTAGATCTCTTCTTTCCAAAAAGAAAAATGAAAGGATTTTTAAAAGAGATTTATAACTACTGGGAAATAGGGTTTATAAGTAAACATATTGAAAGGAGCAAATATTTTACATAAAACTCCAGTTTTTATTCCTCTTTATCTAACTCTAAAATAACTTTAATGGATTCACCTGCTTCACAAACCACTTTAAAAGCTTCAGCAATTTTACTAAGAGGAAATCTATGAGTTATTAAATCAATTACCTTAATTCTTTTAGAAAGTATCCAATTATATGCTTCATCAAGATCTTCTGGTGCAGCACCATAGGAAGTCATAATAGTAATTTCATTTCTCCAGTAATTATTTATTGGCACATTTAGATAAACCCATGGTTCTGGAACCGCAAAAAAAACGATTTTACCTCCAGGTGCTACACATTCTAAAGCTTGATTTGCAGCAGATAAAGCACCAGTACATACAATAACAATATCTGCTAATCTGTTTTTGTTTATTTTTTTAATTTCCCCAGGTAAATCTTCTTCAGCATGAAAAATATGATCTGCTCCAAATTCTTTTGCTTTTTGAAGGCGATAATCGTTTATATCAGTGGCTATAACTCTTTGGACACCCCTCAATTTTGCTAACTGGATGTGCAATAATCCAGACGCTCCGCAACCCAAAATTAATGCATTTAATCCTTTTTTTATATTTGATAATCTTTGTGCTCGACACACACAACCTAATGGTTCAATAAATACCGCTTCTTCATACGAAACACTTTTATCTAATACATAAACTCCTTTCTTTTCAATATTTACTTGAGGAACTCTGATATATTCAGCAAAACCACCAGGATCAAAGTTTGTATTATGAAGCAATTCGCAAGCTGTATGATGACCTTGTTTACAATAATAACAATCAAAACACGGGACATGATGAGACACAAACACTCGATCTCCAATTCGAAGATGTTTTATAGTATCACTTTTTTCTACAATATCTCCTGAAATTTCATGGCCTAAAATTAAAGAATCTACTCCTAATTTTTCCATTTTTGCTTTTCTATAATATTCAAGGATATCTGAACCACAAATCCCTGAGTTTTTTACCTTGACTAAGAATTCTCCTTGACCAATATTAGGTTTAGGAATTTCATCAATTCTGATATCATCATTACTATAATATCTTGCAACTCTCATATTTGAAAAAAAGAATAATTTTATTAGATTTATAACTTTGAAATATAATTTGATATATAGACTTACTTATTAATTAAAAAAGATCAGTGCTTTTATTTTATTGCTTTAAAATGAATTAGGAAAAAGAAATTTTAATTTAAAGATAAACTATTTTGCTTTTCTTCTTCGCAATAGCTTAAATGCAATATCTGTCCCCATACCTTGATTATAGGCTAATTCAATCCATAGCATTCCTAATGGTTCGATAAATTTTGCATTTCTAAGTGGTCCCACATCAATTACATCAAAACCAAGATCAATTGCTAATTGTTTCACTTTTGATTTCGCTTCGAAATCATCTCCACATACAAATAAACTGGCTAGTTGGGATCCAAACTGAACTTTAGTAAGGCTATCTACTCCAATTGTATGAACTACCTTTATTACTTTAGCATCTTCTGCCCACTTTGCGACTTTTTCTCCTGCAGATGGAGTAATTATAACCGAAAGACCTCCCAAATGAGGAACAGCCGTTGTAGTAGAATCTACTAGAATTTTACCCTTTAAATCTCCCGCAATCTTAATTGATTCTTTCGCTCCTGACCAGGGAACTGCAAGAATTATAATATCACTGAATTTCGAAGCTTCTTCATATGATCCACCAGTTGCATTAGATCCAATGGAATGAGCTAATTTCTTTGCTCTCTCAGGATCCTGAGAACCAAACATTATTGTATGCCCCTTCTCTGCCCAAATTTTACCTAAAGTACTCCCTAATCTTCCTGTTCCAATAATAGATATTTTCATTGATTTAACCTTTTTAATTATTTATAATATACCAAAAATGCATTAGTTTTCCTTTTCTAATTGTAAGTAAATCAGTTGACTATTTATATCTTGAGATACCCATTATTGATAATTACATAAATAAGAACTTATCATAATCTTCTATCATTTAGTCTTAAGAAACTCAAATAAGATTATAAATACAGAAATTGCCTATTAATGGAAAATATAAAAAAATAAGAATTAGTTTTTATTATTTTTGCTTCTGATGAACATTTTAAAACTCTCGTCATCAAGATCATTAAACATTTTTAATTCTTTTTTAAGAAAATCATCCAGTGCTATCCTTATTGCTTCACTCCGGGAAGGATAAATCCCCATATCATTTAAAATTTGAATTGCTTGTAAGTACTTTTCTGGTAAATTTATAGTAATTATCTTAATTTTACACAACCCTTTTTATGGTAAATTTAAATTTAATTTGAATACTGATTTTTATACTATAATTATTTTGTCGGATCTTTTATAAATTAATGATATTAATCGTTTAATGATATTAATATCTTAATGCTTCACGAATATGTCTCTATCAATCAGCTAATATGCATAAAAATCATATTAATATATAAATACACATTTTCAAAAATTAAATAAAAAAGAGATTAAAATGGCTTTGTAAATGATTTCACATGAATTATTAAAGAAAAAGCAGATTTATATAATTCTGCATGACTTACTTCTTTAATATCTGTTAAATATTTTATAGAATAATCTTCTTCTCGTTTTAGATAAGTTTTATCTCTTAATTTATGCTCCTCATCACAAAATACATCAATTTTTAAAATCTTTTGATCTAAACGAGTTGGCATCTGTGGCATCATATTAAATGTAAATACCAAATCTGGTTCAGAATCACTATTCGAATGTACAACAAAAAGTATATTAGGTTCAGCGACAGCTAAAAAACTTTCTAATGAGTGAAATAAATCATCAATTTTTACCTCCAATTTAGGAGTTCCATCAATATCAAAACTACTGATATCAATAATTTTGGGTAAAAGAAATTTTTCTTTACCACGGAAAGCAAGACTTATTTCATTAGGATTTAAAAATTTTTTAATAATCGGTGCATCTTGTTCAAAAGTGAATTTATCACTTATAGGATCTGATTTAACGTAAATAATTAATGATCCCGAAGAAATTAAATTAATTTTCTGAAAATAGATGTTAAAAACAGGATTGTAAGGCAGATTTATAACTTCTTTTGGTCCTCCTAAGCCTAATTGAGCTATTATATTAGTTGGAACTTGACTAGTAAGTGTAAATAACAAAAAAGACCTAAAATCCTCCAATTCAATGAAATTGGAAAAATTTTCAAAAACTTTTTGGATATCAATTATTTTTTGTTTCAATTCATTTGACATTTTATCAGCTTATAAAAGAATATTTTAAATTTATTACAACAATGAATTAAAAATTACAATTAAAATTATCCATCTAAATATTTCAGAAGAAATTCTTCTAACGAATTCTTTACATCTCGAGTAATGTGATGTTCAATTTCACAAGAAAGAGTCTCAATAACCTCGGGATCTTCCATTTTTAAGACTTTTGCAAAAAATTGATGAAGTAAAGAATGAATTTCATTTAGTTGGATAGCAAGTAATTTGCCTTCTTCTGTTAGTCTTATAGCTTTTCTGGGTTCCCATTTAATTAAACCTTTATTTTTTAATTTTTCTAACATTCCACTTACACTAGCAGGCTCTACTTGAAGACTTTCTGCAATTTCTTTATTGGTAACCCATCCGCCCTTTTTCCTTTTCGAAATAGTATGAATTTCATCTATATATCTCTGGTAACTTTCTGGTACATCAGACATTTTTTGAGCTGATTCTTGAATTTTCTTCGCCATCTCTATATAATTAATTTAGAGTACATGATATTTTTTGACAATTAATATAATGTATTCCTAATGATATTTCTTTTTTTTCATTCTAAAATATAATATATATCTTAAACTAACTAAATAGAAACGGAAATTAGTGATTTTATATACTAACCCTTCTTTATATGATTATATTTTATTGATTTTTTAAAGCATAGAAAAGATGACTAAAAATTTCCCTGGTATACTAATTCTTGTTGTAGGAAATTCTGGTTCTGGAAAAGATTCTATAATTTCAGGAGTGGCAGAGAAATATTCTACCGAATTAAAAAAGGTTTATATGCCAAAAAGATATATAACGAGACCTCCTTCTGAAACTGAGAAAAACATTTCAATTACATCAGAAAAATTTAAAGAAATGCTAGAGGAAGGTAAATTTGCTTTAAACTGGCATATCTATGGTTTAGATTACGGAGTTCCAATAGAAATTGATGATTGGCTTAAAAAAGAATATTGCGTATTAGTAAATGTTAGCCGTAATGTAGTAAAAAAAACAAAAGAAATTTATGCTAATGTGAAAGTCGTATTTATATATGTACCTCTCGGAATTACAGTCAATCGCTTAGAAAGTCGTGGAAGAGAAGATCTAAAACTATTAAAAGATAGAATAGAGAGAGCAGAAAAAAATCAACATTTTCCTAAGGCAGATTTAATAATTGATAATTCTGGAAAATTGG
>JBHLNK010000136.1:0-6235 GCA_048941625.1 Promethearchaeota archaeon
GGTCGACATTTCCAATAATAATTTTTAAATTCCGCTCCTTCATGTTCTTTTCTAAATGTCATTTCAACTCGCATACCAATTTGAACGTTTTCTTCTGGTTTCTCGATTTCTGTCATATTAAGTAGTACTCTTCCCCCGCCATCTAAATCAATTACACATCGAGGTACAGGTGTATTTGAATATGTCCCGCCAACTAAATGATCTAAAGTAAAAGTAAAGATGGTTCCTTTTAATGAGAGTTTTACTCGCTCTAATTGATCATCTGCTCTACACACATAACAAGAACGTAACATATCAGGATATTGAATTGCTCCACAATTTTTACATTTCACTCCATACCATTTATATACCGATGCTGTATCACGCCATATTGTAACTGCAGAACTTTTTCTTATATATCTCTCCTTTTCAAGAATTTCTTTAAAGTCAAGGAATTTATTATAATTTTTTAGAGATGCCATAGATTTTTGATGTCCTATGAAACCCATTCGAGTCTTTCCAAGGCTTCTCAAAGCATCTCTATTTTGTACTTGCATTAACATTGCATCTGCGCCATCACCAAAACCGGTCATAAGTATTTTTGCATCTGGTTTAGGTCGTCTTAACGCTCCAATTAATAAGATAAATGGCATTGGAGTTCCTAAATCACCAAGCTGAAAAAACACGCTATTTTGAGCCACACCACCAGCAAATTTCATTATTTTTGAAACTGTGCCGTGCATTCTAGGATTATTATAATAATATGCTGCTGCACTGATATCTTCAGGTTTTAAATTATTCCTTTTTAATATTTCAGACATTACTCTAGTAATACTCTCAAAATAGAATTTTGTATCCATTTTTACTTCGAAAGTTCTAATATAATGATCCTTACCTGCCCTTTTCCATGGACCAGTAACATTAGCAGAAACTGAATAATAATCATCAATTGATAATGGAGGATTATCATCTTCAGCAATAAGTAATGCAGCGGCACCATCTGCAAATCCATATTCCCACATTGTTGAAGGCTCTGGAGCTCTAGTATCTGCTGCAACGACAAGAATGCTTCTAATATCTTTATTGGCTTTAATTGTATCAACTGCTCGTGCTACCGCAGTTGTTCCTGCTTTTAATGAATCCGTAAAATCTGCGGTAATAATATCATCTCTCATATCAAGAACAGTCGCAATTAAAGAAGCAGAATCTTTTTCTGTATACACTTGCGTTGTTGATGCAAAAAATAATCCATCAACGGTTTTTGGATCAAAACCTATTAAACAATCTAATCCCGCTTCCACCGACATTGTAAGACTATCCTCATCTGCCATTGCTACTGATTTTGTACCAGGAACAATTGGGAAATCCCACGCTTTACTTATAAATTCCCTCGGTAAAAGATATTTTGGCAAATACGCTCCATAAGATTTAATTCCAATCATTTTTTTATTTTTTTCCCCTTTTGTGAATTTGATATTTAATTTATAAATTTATAATATACATAAATTTGTATACATCAAGTTAAATATATTTCTTATATTTTGAATAAGAAAATGAACTAGAAAATATTATTTTTAAAAATATTTAATTAAATGTGGTAATTATAATTAGATTTTAAGCTTATTTGATTTTAATTTAGTCAAGCATTTCTCTAAAAAGCTAAAATCCTTTTTCAGGTATAGTTATTATAGGTATAAAATCTGTTTTTCCAAAATCATCAATTATTTTTTTATCAAATTTTATAAGAGCTCCAAAAAACTTAAAACACAAATTATTTTTTTATTCTATGTAAAATTATTTAAGAGTGTGAAAAACCTATGGAGTACTTAACTGAGGAAGAGACTGTATCTCATAAGATTTTATTTACTGGACTTGATACTGCAGGAAAATCAAGTATAATTCAAGTTCTTAAACGTGAGTTTTCAAAAATCGCCAAAATTCAACCAACAAAAGGAGCTCACAGAAGAGTTTTTACATTATTGGATAGAGAAGTTAGTGAATGGGACTTAGGTGGTCAAAAAACTTATCGTATATCTTATTTAAAAAATCCAGGCAAATTTTTTGACGATACTGAAATTGCTATGTACATTATAGATATACGAAATAAAGAGCGAATGAATGAAGCATTAAGTTATCTCAGAGATGTTATTGATCAATTTATAAAATTGAAAATTAATCCACCAATAAACGTTTTCTTTCACAAATTTGATCCGAGTTTGGTGAGAAGTAGTCAGGATAATCTAAATAATTATATCATGGAATTAACTGATAAAATTAAAAATTTTATTACTTATGAACCTATTCATTTCTTCCAGACATCTATTTATGATACCTATTCTCTTATGAATGCGATGTCCCAAATTTTATTAGAATTATATCCAAAGTCTCAATTACTACAAAAAACAATTGAAGAATTCGCTAAAAAATTAAATTGTGAAGGATTAATGATTATTGATGATAATACACTAGTTATTGGTGCTTATTATGAAAATGATGAAGCTAAACTTTTATTAAATAAATCGATTGGTTATTTTCTAACATTAAACGATAATTTTTTAGAAATGGGATTAGGAGATCAAGAAGATCAATTTTTGATACATAAGTTAGGGAAATATTTTTTATTCAAACAGTTTAAAATAAAGGTCAGTGTTCAACCATATTATGCGTTAATCCTGAAATCCCACAATCCATTTGATCTATATTTTCTTAGAAAAGAATATAGTACTTTTATTAATATTATGAATCAAATCATTAGTAAATAGAATTCTTATACAATAATAAATTTCTAAAATATTTTTCAATCATTAAGGAAAATTTTTTTTAATAATTTTTTACAACTAACCATCAACAATAAAATATGAGCCCCATCCATTAAAAGGGAACTTTCTTAACCTAATCTTATTTATATCAAAAAATTCTTTTAGTGCCTTAGTTTCACCCACCCATTTTAATGCATTCAATTCATCAAATGCGACAATTCCTCCTTTAGGTACTAATGGAAAAAAATGTTCTAATGCTACTTTAGTGGGCTCATATAAATCAAAATCTAAATATAATAAAGCAATTATGAGTTCAGGATTTCTCTAAGATTATCAAACCGAAATTTTATGAAAATTTCTTTCAAAAAATTAAAATCTTTTTTCAAGCACAGTAATAATCGGTTGAAAACCTAATTTTCCAAATACAGCAATTAACTTTTCATCAGTAGTATATGAGAGGTTGATACGTATAGAATCAGTACCCCATGATTCTAGAATTTGAATTGCTCTATCTGCTAAGAGTTTACCTACACCCTTACCAATAAATTCTTTTTTGGTTGCCCAATTATCTAGATAACCAATATATCGTCCGAGAGTATTTTTTACAGCTTCTATTATTCCCATACTTACTACTTGACCCGTTGATTTTACTTCGGCGATTAATGTGATTCTTTTAAGATTTGGTTTAAATTGCCTTAAACCTGAAGATTCTCTCCATTGTGTTTCATTAAAGCCGATATCGAATAATTCGTTTAAATCTTTGAGAATCTCTAAAGTTGCTTCATAATCTGAAGTTCTATAATTTCGAATAATTATTTCTTCTTCTTGAATTTCATTTTTTGACATTAAAATTACCTTTATTAACTAGATATTTTATTAATTACTTTTAAATCAATTCTATGAGTAAGAATTTTATGAATATTACCATTATCATCTTCTTGCTTAATAGAGATTAAATATTCACTAATATGTGGTACTATTGGTGAAACAAACAAGAGTTCTTCTTGAGGAAACCAGAATTCAACTTTTTGAGTCATTACAACCTTTTCAAAAAATTCTTTAACATGAGTTATTGTAATAGACATATTTATTAAATCTTTTTCTGTATTATTTTGGACAGTAATCTCAAGCTCTTGGCTGTTTTCAATAAAATTAAGGTGTGTGATTGAAAGAATAGATTTTGGTCCAATAGGCGTTATTGGTTTTCTCGATGCTACAAAGAGTTCTACATTTGCAAAGCCGCCATCTCCTTTTAAACTACTAAGGGGAGAAAATTCATAACCTTTAAGAGAAAAATAAGATATAGCTTTTTGTGTCTTGATAGAGGGAGATTTTGCCTTTTTTTCAATAGCTTCTGAAAAATAATCTTTAATAGTTTTATCGATTAATTCCCTTATAAAAACCTTAATTTTTTTTCCTTCTGAAATACGTTCTTGAATTTTTGGTGTTTTTATAACAGATTCTGAGGCAATTTCGCTTTCTATAACCTCAGATAATTTATCTTCAAAATGATCTCGCAATTCTTCTGTGAGTTTTTTTATCAATTCATCACCAAAAATATCAATTTCAACTGGAATTGAGACAATTATAACTATAGTTTCTGGAGTTTCTTCCTCTAACCCTGCTCTCCTTTTTTGTCTTTCTGATTTTGCAAGAAATTTCTTTCCAAAAAAAGTATAACCTTTATATTCTAAATCGATATGGTCGAGATCCTCAGTTTCTAAAAACCAAACTGGATGAAAATTTATAGGACGCATATATCTTTTATCATTTCTAAGTCGATCATCAGGATACATTAATAAAGGTACCTGACCACGTTTTTCATCGAAAAACATGACATATACAACACATAAATCTTCTTTAGGGTTTTTTTCTACTGCTTTATCAAAAATATCCGACACAGCAACCAATTCAAGAATATTTCAAAGAATCATTATAGTTCTATATTCAAGAGAAAAAAATTCTTCTTATTCTAAAAATTTAACTATTAAAAAATGATAACTAATATTATCAAAAAAGATCAAAATTTAAGTGAAACAGAAATTGTTAATTACAGATGTTAAAACTCATCTAGTCCAGCTCGATTTTTCTATTAAAATTGGGAGCATGCCTAGGTTTAAAGCTTCAGGATTATATACACAAATTATAACCGACGAGGGTATTGATGGATGGGCATTATCTCATTGGAATTTATCCAATCTTGCACAAAAGCAATTTATAGATGATGCTCTTAGCAAACTGTTAATTAAGAAAGACCCATTCATGACAGATGCGATATATAACGAAATTTATCACACAACGAATAGAATAATGTTTGGAATACCCCAAGCTACGAGTGCTGCAATGATAGCTTTAATGGATATTATAGGAAAAGCTACTAAACAACCAATCTATAAAATTCTTGGGGGTCGAAAGCAGAAAGTAAGGGCATATGCATCACTTTTTAGAGTTTACAAACCTAAAGCAGCAGTAGGGGCAACTCAAGCTGCGATTGAAGCGGGAGGATTTAATGCTGTTAAATTAAGAATTGGGCAAAGTATCAAAAAGGATGAAGCTCTCATCAAAGCTGTCCGAGATGCTTTTCCTGATGTTGAATTAATGGTGGATGTTAATTCTGGGTATACCTCAGTTATTGATGCTTTAAAGATCGCTAAACTCTGTTATAAATATAATCTAACCTGGTTGGAGGAACCTTTACCTTCTGATAATCTTAATGGCCTTGCTAAATTAAGAGAACAATCTCCTATTCCAATTGCAGGTGGTGAAAATGATATGGGAATATTCCGATTTGAAGATATTCTAGAAAAAAAATGCTATGATATCATCCAACCAGATGTAACTCGATGCGGAAGCTATATGGAATTAAAAAAAATAGATGCTTTAGCAGAGGTAAAAGGTGTGCGTTGTATTCCACATATTTTTGGTTACGGGCATATCTTGGCTGCTAATCTTCATTTCATTATGGCTTCTAGATGTGAATTTTGTGAATTTCCTTATTATCCTGAACAATTTCAAATGCTTGAAGAACCTATAAAAGTTGAAAAAGGCTATATTGAAGCTCTTGAAAAGCCAGGATTAGGTGTTGAAATTAACAGGAAAATGTTTGAAGAAAATGTAATTGATTAAATCTTATTTAAATATATTTAGTTGATTTTATCATCTAATTCTTTTCTTTTTTTTCCTAATATTAATCATTATTTTCACGTATTTACACTAATTCTTATGATCAATTATTGTTAATTAGTTTGAAGTCTTACTATTTGAATTTGAATATTGCTGGAGGATTTGGATGATTTAATCAAAAACTTGATTAAAATCTATGTAAAGCGTGAATTCTTCTTTGGTTTCATCAAAATTATGGCTTGCGTTATGAATTATAAATTCTATTTTATCTGTATTTATTTTTTCAATTAAATCTTTATCAAATTTCGACCAATTAGGCATTCCTTCTAAATAAATATTCCATAAATATTTTGTATTTTTTTTAGACCTTATTT
>JBHLNK010000048.1:0-27065 GCA_048941625.1 Promethearchaeota archaeon
ATCATGAGATTTCTATTTTATTTGATTATTTATTTGATAAATTAGAAAGATTTTATTTATTATGATAATATTTTATGTAGAATTCTGAAATTTTAATTATAATTATAATTCTTTATAGAAATAATTTATAATAAATAAACTAAAGAAATTAATAAATCTCAAAATATTATTGATAACTGGAAAGCTAAGAAAAATAAAAACTTGAAGGTGTTTTTGAATTCCAGTAAGTAACTTCATGGAACTTTACAAATTTCTGCCTAAAACTAATTGTAAAAAATGTGGGAAACCTACTTGTATGGCATTTGCATTAGATCTACTTCAAGGAAAGGTAAAAGTCGATGATTGCACTCCTCTGTTAGAATCTAAGTATAAAAAGAATTATGATACTCTAAAAGAGCTAATTGGTTCTGAAGAGGGGAAGGAAAAGGAGCTTAGAATTGATGTTGATGATGACTTATGTGATGGATGTGGGATCTGTGTTACAGTTTGTCCTGTAAATGCAAGATATTGTCCCCCAACATTAAGTGGGAAAGCACCAGATTATCCTCCAGAAAAACATCAACTGTTCCAAGTCAAAAAAGGTAAATGTGAACTACTTGCCATAGAACATTGTCGAAGAATAGAGGCTCAAGGTAGAGAGAGAGAATGTAGAGTATGTGAAACATATTGTCCTCGTGAAGCAATTAAAATTGATTATGTTTAATTACGAATTAAGTAGAGATTCCTAAATAAAAGGTGTAAAAGTAATGGCAAGTAAACGAGTTGTATGTTCAGGTTGTTCGCTTTTATGTGATGATATAATAATTCGAAGTGATGGTTTATATATTGATGAAGTGATAGGTGCCTGTTTGAAAGGCAAAGAAAGGTATGATCAAGTTACAGCTCAAAACCGTATTATTATTCCATTAATTAGAGAGAATGGAGAATTAAAGAGAAGTTCATTAGAAAATGCTTTAGAAAAAGCATTTTCTATCATAAAAAATTCTTCTAAACCGCTTTTATATGGTTTTTCAACTGTTAGTTGTGAAGCGCAACAGAAAGGATTAGAACTTGCCAAACTCATCAATGGTTTTATTGATTCTAATTCCACTATATGTCAAGGCAAAGTGTTAAATAAAGCGACTGAAACAGGACTTACATTGACTACAATAACTGAGATTATTAATAAAGCAGATTTATTGATCTTATGGGGCGCTAATGCTGCTGAATCAATACCACGTTTATTAAATAAAACTTTATTTTCACGTGGTAAATTTAGAATGACTGGTCGAGAAATTAAAACATTAATAGTTATTGATCCTGTTAAAACAGCTTCTTTTAGAGTTATGGGAGTAAGAGATGTTGCATTACGAATAAACTCAGGAAAAGACGCGGAATTGATTAGAGTTCTAAAAGAAGAATGTTGTGAAGCTGATACTATTCCAACTAATGGGGTTGCTGGACTAGATCGAGATGATCTGAAAAGATTACTTCTCCATCTAACTGGTGCAGAAAATGGAGTAATATTTATTGGTCAAGGAATTTTAAAAAGTCGTAATGGAGTGGACCCAGTAAAAGATTTACTCGATTTGGTGCAACTAATTAATAATAAACAACAAAAGGGTCGAATTTCTATAATTATGCTGGGAGGTCATTATAATATGGCAGGATTTGACCAAGTAGCTTTATCCATAAATGGAAAAAATCATAGTCTGCAATTTTCAAATAATGAATTAGTTGATAGTGCTCATACAATTATATCAAAAATCGAAAATGAAGATTTTGATTGTAGTATAATTGTCGGGACTGACCCAGTATCTCATCTCCCACAAAATTTAAGTAAAAAGTTAATCTCAAAACCATTAATCTTAATTGATAATAAAGTCTCTGCAACATCAAAAATTGCAGACGTAACTCTCCCCTCAGCTATAACTGGAATAGAAAGTGAGGGTTTAGCATATAGACTGGATCATGTTCCTATTGAGCTAAAGAAAATAATAAATCCTCCTAATAATGTATTTTCTGATGAAGTAATTTTAGAAAAAATTATAAAAGGCTTAAGTGGAGGTTAGGAATATGGAAATGATAATAAATACAGTAAGAATGGTAGATAATGATCAGGCGAAAGAATATTTCTTTGGGAACGAAGAAACTCTTAAAAATAAATTAGCTATTGGATTATTCAACACCTTAGACTTTAAAAATCTTAATATCAGTTCAGATATGAATATTAGAGTGACTAGTAATTTTGGCAAGGTCGTTATTAAACCTATAGAGAATGAAAATGTTCCTATTGGAACAATTGTTATGCCCGTTTCAATTTGGGCAAATCAAATTACTGGTATTGAGCAAAATGAAATTAATTTTAAAAATATAAAAGTTAAGGTAGAGACTTGTAGAGATCCTATACTTAATTTGGATGATTTGATTATATCAATGAAAGAGTAAAAAAAGCAGGGATTATTAGTATGGAGAAATTAATAATTAGAAATGGTTTAGTGTTTGATCCACTCAATAAGATTAATGGCGAAATAAAAGATATAATAGTGGAATCAGGAAAAGTAGTAGAAAAGCTAAGCAACGAGAAAAATGTTAAAGAGATAAATGCTAAAGGAAAGACGATTATTCCTGCAGCTATAGATATTCATACACATGTGGCTTCTCAACAAGTTAATTGGGTACGATTACTAGGATCAAAAAATACTACATTTAAAAAAATATGGCATGGACTGACATTAAATAATATTACTAAAAATTACGTTTCTAATGGTTACACTCTTATAATTGAAGCTAATGTCTTCCCTTCTCTAGCTAAACAAACAATATTCAATTTTAAACAATTACCTGTGTTAGATAAAGGCATGCTTTTAAATGTAGGTAATTTTTGGCCTTTGGAGTTGGAATTCCAGAGAGGAAAAATAAAAGAAATGGTTATGTTCTTGTCAGATCTATTAAAAAAAACTAAAGCTTTTGGACTAAAAATCTATAATCCTTTTGAGAATGAATCCTGGAATTTTAAAGAGTTAAGAGACGATATTTCACATCAAGGAAGGTTATATAATTTTTCTGCTTTAGATGTTTATGAAAACCTTATCAAATCTAATGAACTCCTCGGATTACCGCATGCTTCTCATCTTCATATTGAAGCTTATGAACATGAGATTGGAAAAAATAATCTGTATAATTTACTGGAAAAATTAAAATTATTAAATATCGAAATAAATCAAAATTTAACTAGAGATCAGGTTGTTCATATTGCTCATGCTAATGCATATAATTATGATGGAAAGAATGAAAAACTAGTTAAATTATTAAATGAAACACCTAGTTTTGGAATTAATTTAGGGTTTTTGGGTTTCAATGAAATAAATCCATTTGTCAGCTCTGATAGAAGAATAATTTCTTCCATGATGGCTGATGATAGTGAGAAAAGGTCACAAAAAATAATTAGATCGGCAGTTGAATTTGAAGGAGATTCATATGTTATTATGAGAAAATTCAATAAGAAAAATTATAATGATTGTATTTTATGGGCTAATGCTTTAGATTTAGCTCTTAATATAAATAATAAATTTCAGATATGTTTTTCTCTTAATTTCCCAAATTATGCGAATATTTCAGATATCCCTGAGATTATCACTTGGCTAGTAAGTAAAAAAGCACGGGACGATTATATGAAAGATATGAACGCTACTTTTTTGAAACAAAACTCTCTTATAGAAAATAGTAAAGTTTTGGAATTCCAAGAATTAGTTATTATAACTAGGGGAGCTCCAGCGAAAGTACTTGGTCTCGAAAATGTTAAAGGAAATCTCAGTCCAGGAGCTGATGCAGATCTTAACATTTTGGATATTGATATCCATCAAATTGATATATCAAAAAATTATCAGCAATTAAAGAATGCTTTTTCAAATTTGGAGTTTGTTTTAAAATCTGGAACGATTGTTAAAAAACAAGATGAATTAAATTTAGATCCGTTAGGATCAATTTTGTGGTCAAATGGAAAAGGCGATATTGAGGGTTCTGAATATGTTATAGGTAAAAAGAAAGAATTTTATCAAAAATATTCGTCATCATTTTATGAATCTCTTGAAATTTCTGTAGATGATAAACTTTTAAGAAAAATAAACTAAGGAAAGATTTTTTATTTTTTATTGGAGGATTTTTTAAATCATAACATTATGTTTGATTAATGCTATTTAATATAGGAGAATAGTAAGTATTGTTTAAAAAGTGTAAACTTAATTCTTTTAAATTGTTTTTTACATTACATTCCTAATGGAATTAGAATTAGTTAAGAATCATAAAAATAGAGAAGATCTCTATAATTCAACAATAATTAAAAAACAATCGGAAATAGACCCTGCTGAAATCCAAATTATAAAAGAAATATTAATTCTTGAAATAAGTGGATAGAATTATGGAATATGTAAAAGTTGGTAAAAAGCGAGTTTTCATTAATGAGGGTAATTTATACCTAGAAAGTTTTAACATTAATAAGATAGACGATATAAAGAGAATAAAAAAGTATTCTAATCTAAAAGCAATTTATTTAGAAAAAAATAATATATCTGAGATTGAAAATTTAGATCATATCATAGAATTAAGAAAACTTCATTTGGAATTTAATTTAATTAATGAAATCAATGGTTTGAATTCATTAGTTAAGTTAGAGGACCTTGAATTAAGTGGTAATAAGATTTCTATAATAAAAAATCTAAATCATCTACGAAATCTAAAAGAATTGTTGTTGAATAATAATAAAATAAAGAAAATTGAGGGGCTTGATACTTTAAATAATCTCGAGCTTTTAGATTTGAGTAATAATCTAATTGAAGAAATTTCAGGATTAGAGAATTTAAAAAATCTGAAATATCTAAATCTCTCAAATAATAAAATTCAAAAAATAGAAAGTTTAGAGAATTTACCAAATTTAGAAACACTAGAATTAAAAGGTAATTCTATTCTCAATTGGGAGAAATTGAAAGATATACAAGGTCTAAAAAAAGTTATAAAATAAAAATAGTTAATACTACTTTTTAATCATCTAGTAACTCACTTAATTTAGGTTTGTTTAAGCTTATATATTCTCTTTGATTTTTTTCCTCTCGAATCAACAAGTTATACTTATCCATCTTGTTAATATATTTAGTTAATGTATTAAAATGCATATTAAGGTGATTTGAAATTTGATTTTTAGTGTAACTGTCTTCATTTTCAAAAAGAAAATCAATAATTTTTCTACATTTTACTTTGTTAATAGTTTGAAACAGTTGATCATTTTCTTCATTATGTAGACTATTAAAGTAGCAAATTTGATTGTTATTTTTATGTTCTCGAATGAGATTAAATGCTAATAATTTAGATAAATGCCAATTTACAACGTAAAGGCATAAATTCAATGCTTTTGCAATTTTATACTTATAAATTCCAGGATTCTGCTTTATTAAATTGAATATTTTTGTTCGATTTGAATTGAGTAAGACTGTTTTTCTCGTTAATTTCGATCCTTCTAAAATAATATTTTTCTTTAGAAGGTTGTCAATAATAATGCTAATTCCATTTTTATTCAAATCCCCATTCATGTTTGATCTTGATTTGATAAATGATATAACATGATTTTTATCAAAAACTCTATTTTTACATAGATATTCTTGTATTAAATCATACACAATCGTTTCTCTTTTACTCAGCTCATCATCAATAAGTCCCTGTTGAACAATTTTTGTGTCTATATCACTTTTTGATTCATTTTTAATTAGCAAAAGAAATAAAATTGATATTATACAATTTATGGAGAAAATACACACGATTTCTTCATTCTTATTTTGTAACCATTCAAAGAAAGTATTCATACCAGATAATTGAAGATTTTCCTTTGGATTTGAATGAGAATCATAATCCATTGAATATAAAACATAAAAATCAGTTAAATCATTATCACTATGGAGATAATCCTCTTCTTTTTCTTCTGAGATACTAAAATTAGTTGAGAGTGAACTAGTAGAAATCGATAAAATTATAAAGATTATTAGAACACATATTAAAAGGTTCTTTTTTAGATCTTCTGACATGTAAATAGTCCTAATTACAATTTTTAATTAAACATTCATTAGGATTTTTAAATTTAATCATAATTTAATTTTTTTGTCAAAAAATCAAAGTGAATTTAAAGCCTATTAGAATCTTTTACCCTCTTTTAAGTTATTCTACCTTATAAATCCATCAATCTATAAAGTGAAGAATATAGATTTGCCTAAGATTCTATTCAGTTTTTGTATTTATTGATTTAAATACGATTTTGTGGATCTCTAATCTATAATTTTAAAGAATTTTATTAAAGTTTTATATTTTAAAAAAAAAATTTTTATGCAGAAACAAGAAAAACCAAAAAAACACTTCATTAAGGTAGAAGTATCAGGATCTGAAACTGTACTCGATAAAATAAAGCGGAAAACTCCCTGGATATTTGGTAATAAGATTCGGAAACCAAAAATTCTATTCCCTAAACTAAGAAAAAATAAATTGAAATTGCCTACACCTCCAAAATCATTGGGGTTAATATTCATTTTCACCATTTTGTTCATTCTACAAACGGGGATAGTTTATTTAATAGTCAGAGAACCTTTAGCTTTGGGTGCTGACTCTGAAAGTAATCCTGTTTTTGTATGGCTCTATACAGTTTATGAAGCTTATATAATTGAAAGCATCGTTGCTTCAATTTTGTTATGTATAGCATCATTTGGGTTTTTGCTAGTTCATCATGCATCAAAATATGTTTATAATAAAAAATTAGCTGACAAAATTTTACTAATTGGTATAATTATGATTATTATTGCATTTACCTTACTTCAACTAATATTGCATGAGAAAACAAAAAAGCCAGACCAATTTTAGTAATCAAAATTTTAATAATTTAGCCCTTTTAACATCTGGACTGTTGTATACATATTTTTACCACCTTTTCGAAGATAATCCATTGCTTCTTCAATTCCCTCAACAGTTAAATCAAACATTGGTATTATGCTGGAAATAATCTTACGTGTCCAAGGTGCCCATTCCGGTCTAATAAGTTCTGGATTTAACCAAACAACATTATTTTTGAAATGATTAGCAAGTTCTTTAACATAATAAATTCCAGGTAATTCATTTCTGTGATAATAATATATTGAGCCATATTTCTCTGTTAACTCCCAACTTGCCATAGCTGCATCTCCTACAATAACTACTTTATATCTATTATCAAATTTTTTTAAAAGTTCAGGAAATTCAATTGCTTCATTTGGATTTCGCTGCGCATTGAAATAAAGAGATTCGTAAATACAATTGTGAAAATAATAATATTTAAACTCGCGCCAGTGTGACATGTTATTTGCTGCAGAAAAGAGGAGATTAACTAAATGAGCATATGGTGTCATACTTCCTCCAACATCCATTAGAAGGATTAATCTGACATTATTTTTTCTTTTTTTATCAAATACTATTTCAATATCTCCACAGTTTTTAGCTGTTTTATCAATAGTTTTATCTAAATCAAGTTCGTCACGTTTACCTATCTCCTCAAGTTTTTTAAGACGTTTTAACGCTACTTTAATTTGTCTAGTATCTAGAACAACATCTTTTCGATAATCCTTAAAAATCCTTTTCTGTGCGATTTGTACTGCCATACGCATACCAGAGCCCCCTCCTACTCTCATTCCCATTGGGTTTTGACCAGAGTGTCCAAAAGGAGATTGACCTTGAGTTCCAATCCAGTGATGTCCTCCATTATGCTCTTCGGTTTGCTTTTGCATTAATTCTTCGAAATGTTTCTGCATCTCTTCAAGATCAAAAAATTGACTCATCACTTCCTGAAATGTACCGCCAGCTTCTGAGAAGTCAAAATTTTTATCAAGCCACTTCCAGATCTCATCTTTTATCTCATTTGGTACGTTAAGTAATACTTTATCTCCGAATTCCCCTCTATACTTATTTAGTAGTTCCTCTAGGAATTCTTCTAAATTCTCAATATTTAGATATTGTTGATATTCTTTTAGAATTAATTGAAGGTCTTCTATTAGCTCCGGGAGAGTAATATCCTTATTAAGCCAATCCCAAATTTCTTGTTTGATATCATCAGGGAATTTTACCATTGCTTCCTTGAAGAAATTAGCAAATGCAATATCATATATGTCAAAATGATGCTCATTCTTACACAAAATTGAACGTGAAGTGTAATAAAACTCTACCATATTATGGATTAGCCCCTTATTTAACGCTTCCATTAAAGTCATATATTCAGTAATGCTAATGGGTAGACGCTCCTTAAGATAATAAAAATACTCTACAAACATAAATTAGATTTTAAAATTAATTTCCTACTTAAAGAATAGAATTTACCATCTAATATAGATTTATGTTATTTCTCATAAAGAGGGAACCCAAGTGAGATTTCTCTTAACTGAAAGTGCCCACCACTTCCCTATGCAATTATAACCTACATTGTATAAATCTGCAGCATGCGCATAAGTAATTTTATTATGAAAAAGAGGTGCATGACAATACAACTGCGTAAAAATTCGTGATTGAATTCTATGATAAATTTCATAACGTGCAGTTTGGTTTGTTTCTACTAGTACATCATTAAACCATTTCATTATTTGATGATCATTTATTTGACAAGTATTAGAATCCGAATTATTTGAATAAAGAGGAAATAGCATATTAAAAGGATCTAGGTAATCAGGATTTCGCTTTAAAAAGAATATTTCTAAGTCATCAAAACCAGTAGGAACATAACCATAGGCTCGAGGAATAAAATAATCCCAATTCGTTCCGCCGTCAGTAAGGTTAACACCTATATTCTTAAAAGAATCTTTTAAAACAAAAAATAAATCAGATCTAAATGGATTATCAATATTATATGAATAATTGAATTCTATAAGCTTAGTACGTAACCAGAGAGGATCATTTATGGTGTCATTTGCTTGCAGGCGAGGGTCAATCAAGGGATCCCCCGATAACCCATTTAAAATCGTTTCTCTAGCAATTGTTAAATTATTATAAGCAGCTCCTCCAATAGGATTAGTTAAACTGCTATCAAAGGCTGTACCGTATCCCTGTGAGATTGCACTATACGCTCTAAATGCTCTATCCTTAAGAAGCACCTCAATAATCTTATTATAGTCAATTGCATATGACATAGCTTTCCTCCAGGTAAAATTGATCTTCTTTACATTAAAGCTAAGAAAATAGTATTCTAAACCGGGTTTATCAACTTCATAGTAAGTAACAAAAGGACTTGTATTAAAATATGAGGTATAATTGGGTAATGGATTAAAAATAGCCTCAACATCTCCCCTAATTACTGCCCAGTTTAATGAATCTGTATTCTGTATAACACTATAAACCATTGCATCAAATGTAACCTCATCCTCGACTACACCAGCACCCCAATAATCTTTAAATTTAGTAAATCTTACTTCTTTATCTGTAATATAATAGTCATATATGTATGGGCCAGTTCCTACAATATCTCCAGTTAAATCGATAATCTCGGTTGCTGGAGTTGAAGCAGGAGATAAAATTCCACAAGAGATATAACACATCGCATCTAAAATCGGAGCATAAGGAGCATTTAACGTAAAAACTACTGTATCTACATCTGAAGCAACTATAGACTGAAAAATAGGAGTTCCATCTGGAAACTCATATAAGGAATGAACTTTCACCGTTGCTGCATTAGAAGGTAATTCGCCGGTATGATTCATTAAATACATGAATCTATTAAAATTCCAGGCTACAACAGAAGCATCCATAATTATTCCATCATGAAATTCTACACCAAATCTGATATCAACTGTCAATATTGTGTTGGTTACATCCCAAGAATAACCAGTAGCAAGCCAGTTTATTCGTGGAGTTGTTTCATCTATAGAATATTGCCTTGAATCATATGTAAATAATGTCTCTACAACTTGTTCAATTACATCATTGGATGATTTATCCCATGAATCTGTTGGATCAAGATCGTGTGGTCCAGATTCAGTTCCAATAACAAGAGTTTCCATTCCAATAGTAACTTTAACTGGTTCGTAAGTAAAGTAAACAAATAAAATCAATAAACAGAGACTAGATATTGCAAACCAATATACACATAAATTTTTCTTTGTTTCAGGTTTCATATTTGTTATAGATCACCTTGTTTATAATAATTTTAGAAATTTATCAAATCGAAGGAATCCAGGTGTAATTTCTCTTAATTGGAAGCGCCCACCATCTCCCCATAATATTATATCCTACATCATAAAGATCAGCAGAATGAACATAAATAATTTGGTTATGATAGAGAGGAGCATGACAGTATAATTGAGTATAGAGTCTTGATTGAACTTTATGATAAATAGAATACCTGACTGTTTGATTAATTTCATATAATGCATCTGTTAACCATAATTGTATTTTTTTATCATTGAGTTGACACGAGTTATCAAGAGAGATATTTGAAAATAATGGATTAAGTATGCTGAAAGGATCAACATAATCAGGACTCCATTTTGTACAATAGATCTGGATTTGACTATAATATGACTTAATTATATATGAATCTGACATTATATGAGCAAATGGTTGAGGTGTCATGTTAACACCGATATCAGTGAACCAATCCTCTAATATGAAATATAAATTAGCAGCAAATAAATGATCCCAAATATAAGTAAAATTGAAACTTTTTAGATTCATACGAGACCATAGTGGATCATTAATACTGTCATTTGCTTGAAGTCGGGGATCAATCCTAACATCACCTCCTAGATCATCTAAAATAACCTGTCTTGCGATTGTTAAATTATAGTAAGCAGATCCTTTATTTGATTCCGTTAGATTACTATTAAATGCTGCATTATTTCCCCATGAAATTGCACTGTATGCTCTAAATGCTCGTTTATTAAGCATTTCTTCTGTAATATAACTATAATTTATTGCATATGACATTGCTTTTCTCCAAGTTAAATTAATTTGATTCACATTAAAGGATATATAATTATATTCTAATCCAGGTTTATCTGATTCATAAACTGTAACCCAAGGATTAGTTCTAAAGGTTGAAATAAGGTCATCATCTACTTCAAATAAAAAATCAATGTCTCCAGCAAGCATCGAAAAGTTTAATGCCTCGGGATCATCAATAACACTGTATACCAAAATATCGTACATAATCTCATCTTCGACTACACCAGCACCCCAATAACCTTCAAACTTCCTAAATACTACTTCTGTATCTGTTATATAATAGTCATATGTATAAGGACCAGTTCCTACAATATCTCCAGTTAAATCGATGATCTCGGTTGCTGGAGTGGAGGAAGGAGATAAGATTCCACAGGAGATATAACACATCGCATCTAAAATGGGCGCATAAGGAGCAGTTAAGGTAAAGACTACTGTATCTACATCTGCTGCAACAACAGATTGAAATACAGGAGTTCTATCTGGGAATTCATATAAGGAATGAACTTTTACAGCTCTTCCATCAGAAGGTAATTCTCCAGTATGATTCATTAAATACATGAATCGATTAAAATTCCAGGCTACAGCAGCCGCATCCATTGGAGTTCCATCATGGAAAAAAACCCCAATTCTGATGTCAACAGTAAGCACTGTATTTGTGATATCCCATGAATATCCAGTAGCCAACCAGTTGGTTAGCGGCATTGTCTCATCTATGATATATTGTCGTGTATCATAAGTAAACAAGGTTTCTACAGCTTGTTCGATAACCATTTGAGAATCTTTATCCCAACAATCAGCTGGATCAAGATCAAACGGTCCAGAACTAGTCCCTAATACAATACTTACACCTGGCCTCCAAGGACCATTACCATCATAATCATAAACTATAATTGAAGAAATTAATAAAAAAATAATGGTATTAACCAAAATAGCTACAAATAAAAAAATGTTCAAAACATTGTTAATTTCTTTACGATCGATCATATTTTACTGAATTTTATATTATTTGAGGAAAAATAAAAGAGAGCAACGCACCAAATAAAAAAGTTGCTAAATTGGCAGTAATTGTTGATAAAAATGTTTTTCTATTATCAATAGGATTTCTGAAAGAATTACTTTGGTTAAGGAACTTATAAGTCTTGATATAAATTAAATATTCTAAACTAATAGGTATGGATTCAATTAATACATATATGATTATATAGAGAAAAATATTGGACGGCGAATACATTAAAGTTAGAAATGCAACAATTTGTGTTATTATAAAGGTACCTAAGTTAGCTGTGAGTACAGATTTATAAAAAATATTATAATTTTGATAAAGACGATTTTTCCTGATAAACATCATTATAATTACTAACTCGATAGAAGCACTAGTAATAAATAATCCCCCTAAAGTTAGAACATAAATAACCACATTTTTTGGTTCAAACGTACCAACGACGGGATTTGCTTTAACAAATGGAATAAAAACAATAAATAGAATAGAACTTAATAAAATTACCCATTTCTGATTTTTCATTTCAACTATTCCTTAAGATTTATAAATTTTAAATATTTTCTCTTTAGTTTGACAGTTTGCTTGGATTTATATGATTATGATTAATTTTTCTTTTTAGTTCAATTTAAACTTTTTGATGGTAAATATGGCTTGTAAAAATATTAATTAGAATATATTTACTGGATTTTAATGGAGATTTTACATTTGTGTATAACCAATTTAAATAAATATTAATATTTGTCTAAAATACAATAATTTATGACCGAAACAGATTATTATGACATTGTAAGGCAGAAACTGGTATTAGGGCCATTAACTGCACCAAAGCATAGAAAAATAATAAAATTGTTGAAGGTTTTTTGGAATAAAGAGGAAATAAAACTTCTTTCTCATTTTGAAAGTGCTGATAAATGGAATTCATTAAAACAATTGATGGAGAAATCGGGATTGTCAAAAAATGAGATTAAAGACTTGTTAAAGACATCAGTAAGAAATGGAACCATCTCTAAAAAAGGATTTAAATATTGCCTTGATCCTATTATCCCTGGTATTTTTGAAAAATATTTTTAGAGGAGTTTGGATATAGAGGAGAATCTAATAAAGGCAGCTAAATTAAATCGAGATATCATGAAAGAAATCATGCCCCACCGAAATCAATTAAATGATTCAGAATGAAATCTCTTTCGACTAATTCTACCTTTAGAAGCTGAAGGGAAATTAATTGAAATAAATGAAGAATTTGATGTCGAATCACAAGTATTACCATATGAATCTGTGAAGACAATTATAGATGAAAATGATCAATTTGCGGTAATATCCTGTCAATGCCGTTTAATAGGGGAATTATCAGGAGAACCATGTGAAGTAGCACCTGCGGAAATGGGATGTTTTGTGGTGGGATCTACTGGAGAAATAATGGTTTCAGCAGGAATTCGTGGTATAAGGTTATTAAATAAACAAGAGGCTATTGATTTTATTAAATAAACTGAAAAACGAGGGTTGGTACATAATACAATATTTGATAATGGATATGAATCTTCTGTATTTATCTGTAATTACTGTAGTTGTCATTGTGGTGCATTGTTCCCAGCGAAATTGTTTCATGAAAAAGGAGCAATTCCTTCTAATTTTTCACCTAAATTTGATATTGAACTTTGTACTAAATGTGAAACTTGCATGAGAAAATGTCCTGGTAATGCAATTTATCATAGATATGCAATAGAGACGGATCTAGTTGAAAGAATGGTTTTAAGAGAAAAGTTATGTATTGGATGCGGGATTTGTGCTGTTAATTGCCTTAATGATGCAATTAAAATGGTAAAAATTAGAGATAAAAGAACTCCTGAGAAAACTATGATAGGTGACAAGACTTTCTTAGAATTATTACAGTAATATATTAAGTTAAGAAGATAGAAAAAATATAAAAACCCAGTTGATAACTCCTCCAATCAGTAATGCAATAGCGATCTCCATCGCCGAAATCTTTAGAGCATATTTCCAATCAGTCTGTTTAGCAATTATAATAATTGTAGCAAAACAAGGAATGTAAAGCATTGTCACGATGCTGAACACTATCATCTGAATGGGGGAAAATAATTCTAATAGAGTAAAACCTTGGGTTTCTGCGAATAAAGCTAAAAGTACTAAAGTTAATTCCTTACGTAGAATCCCATAAATCAAAAAAACTCCTGCGATTGCAGGTAACCCTAACCATAATACAGTTATTGGATATAGGATAAAGTTTACTGGTTCTAAGGCATTAAAAATAAGTAGAATTTCTAAAATAATGCCTAAAAATACTATTATTGGAAGTGCTCTAAACACAAATTCTTTTGTTCTCAACCATGTCTGTTTAGCAATAACTCTATAATTTGGTATTCTATATTCATGCATCTCCATTATTAATTCTGTGCAGGTTCCAGGCATAGTTTTATTAAGTATTCTCCCTACGATCAGTATTACTAAGAAATTTATAATAAACAGAAAAACTACCCATCCAAAACCAAGATATCTACCAACTAATCCCATAACTACTGCCATGGTTGCCGCACATGGTATAAGCGAAGTCAACACAATTGAGATTTTTTTTTCTCGTTCAGTTTCCATTATTCTACAACCAGCACAAGCAGGTACGTTGCAACCAAAGCCTAAAATCATAGGAATAATAGTTTTTCCATGAACGCCTACAGAATGCATGAATCTATCCATTAAAAACGCTGCTCTTGGTAAATAACCTGAATCTTGTAAAATTTCAATTATAAAAAAAAACGGTATTACATAAACTAATACTCCTCCGATAGCTCCTACTAATCCTCCAATACCACCATCCCAAAAAATTTTCACAAGTAAAGAGTTTTCACTGAAGACCATATAGATATTTTCAGTCCAAATCCCATATAAATCATCTAATAATCCCCCTAAGTAACCTCCTATTGAAAAGGTAAACATATAAATACCAATAAGGGCGATGATCAATATTACATAGCCAAAAATTGAATGCGTAGTAAGATGATCTAGTTTATCTGCAAAGGAAATCTTTTTAGCTTGTTTTCCAGTTTTTACTACTAAGACTTGTTGAGTAATTTTATGAATGTTGTTATAAATTTCTGAGGATATCACAGTACTGATATCTTCTCCATGTATTTCTTCAATCTCAGTACGCTGATTGTTAGCTATTTCAATAATTTTTGAAGAAGAATCTTCATTCACAAATAATTTTTTTATTTCCTCATCATTTTCCAAAAGTTTGATTGAGAGAAATCTTAAAGGATAATGGTTGTTACTAAGAATATCCTCATTATTTTTAATGAATTCTACAAGTAAATTTATTCTAATTTCCACTTCTTTTCCGAAGGAAAGTATTTTGCTTAAATCTGGAAATATATATTCTTTAGTTGAATTTAAGAGTTGTATTGATTTTTTTTCAATATTATATTTTCGAAAATGGCCGTGTGAATGATGTCTAATTCCTTTATTTTCATGTTTACGTCCATGAAAATTAGGATGATGTGGAGCTATTATTGAGATTGCTTCTTCTAAAAGTTTGTGAACTCCAATTCCATGAGTAGCTACAAGCGGGATCACAGGAATTTTAAATATTTCTTTTAGTTTGTCAAAATCAATATCCATATTTCTTCTATGTATAACATCCATTTGATTAATAGCAAGAATGATTGGAACTTTTAACTCTAGAAGTTGGAATGTGAAAAAGAGGTTGCGTTCTAAATTAGTTGCATCAATAACATTTATAATTAGGTCAACTTCTTCAGAGACTATAAATTCTCGACTTACTATTTCTTCTATACTAAATGTCGATAATGAATAAATCCCTGGTAAATCAACAATGTTAAAATGATAACCATGGTAATCAAGAAAGCCTTCCATCTTCTCGACTGTTTTGCCAGGCCAATTTCCAATAGTCTGTGAAAGACCTGTTAATTGATTAAATATTACCGATTTACCCACATTCGGATTACCTGCAAGTGCTATATTTATTATTTCCTTAGATGCGTGGTTACTTTTTACTTTTACAGTCTTTGGTAGATGACAACTCATAATTTAGTATCAATCTAGATCCAATTTTTAATCTATTATTAAAAGATATAAAATGATTAGATGTTACATTCCTGTGCACATTTTACTATGATTTTTTCTGCGAGACCTCTTCCAATTACAAGGGATGAACCTTTAACAATTATCTCAAGGGGACCCCTTAATGGAGCAGCTTTTTTCTTTTTGATTTTTACTCCAGGTACAATTCCTAAATTAGCAAGACGCCTTTTAGCTTTGAAACCAGCATTTACAATTACAACTTCAACAATTTCACCTTTATTACATTCTGTTAAACACTTGAGAAGTGAAGTGGATGATAAATTTAGGTGAGTTTTATTTTTAGAAATATTTTTAATTACTTTTATTCACCTGGAAGAGGGATTTTTTAGAAATAATTCTTCAATATAAAATTAGTCATACCTAAATATAAACTTTTTTATTTTAAAAGTAAAAGTATATAGCTTTTATACGTCAATTAATTTGTCTTTTAATGATTATAATAATAATCTACTTAAAGATAAATAATTAAGTCAGTAATAACGTGAATAAAGAAAATTCAACTTACTGATTAAGTAAGAATTTTGTAAATTCTTAGTAGCATTCTTACTTTAGTATAATTCTCTTCATTTTATTGTTCATTAAGGTCTAAAACCATTGTGTAGCATCAACATCCAATACTAAGTCATTTAATGTTGCAGCTCCAACAATCTTAACTCCTGGAATTAGTTCTACTTTTTCCCACCCTAACATTCTTTTTGAAGCTTCACATACAAGAATCTCAATACCCATTTCTAAAGTTTTATCTATCATCTCCTTTACACTAGGAAAATTACCAAGTTTTATTTTTTCAGCTTCGCCAGGTTTTAAAATTTTTAATGCAGTACCTAGATAATAGACGGTTGCTTTAATATCCATAGCTTCAGCTGTTTGAGCTAATACTAATGGAGAATATTGGCGTTCTGGATCATGTGAAGTTTGAACATATAAAATATGCTTTTGATTTTCAGTAATTTTTAATCACCTTCTATAATTTAATAATAATATATTTTTCCATTTCTTTCATAAATATCATCCTAGGTTATTGAGTATCTTGGAATAATAAAGCTTCTTTTTATGTTTTTTAATAAAAAATGAATTAGTAATAACAAATAAAAGACGAATTATTCATGAAATTTATAAAATATCACTTTTTTGTAAAAAAAGAAGATGAAAGCTATTTTACTATGATTTTTGATGCTAAGCCCCTTCCAATAACAAGTGAGGTTCCTTTTACTATAATTTCAACAGGTCCCCGAAAAGGGGCTGCTTTTTTTTTTATAATTTCAACACCAGGAACGATACCTAAACATGAAAGTCTCCTTTTTGCTTGATATCCTGCATCTACTCTCACTACTTTTACTTTTTGACCTAGAGGGCATTCAGTTAATCGTTTATATGGAGTATCATTAACAGATTTTCTTGAAGAATTAGGTTTAAACTCAGTTTTCATAAGAAATTAACTTGATATTTATAAATTTTTGATTATAGAGATATAATTTAGGCATAACTAATTATTATTAATTAGGTATAACTAATATAAAAAAATTATCTTATATATTTGTCAAATTATTTTAGATATAATAGGCTTTATTAAGTGTAAATCTGTCAATCATATTAACTAATCTAAATTAAGATTAAAAAAACCCATAATATTTAAATATAGAATTATTTAAGGCATTTTTTATTATTTAATGAGAAAGCAATCTTATTTATTTTGAATATATATTCATAATATTTAAATAGCTTGTTAACTATTAGTATAATAGAAATAAATAATGAATAAATATTCAAAAGATTAAGAGGTGAAAAAATTAATATGCCTGGTGGAGATCGGACTGGACCTAGAGGATTAGGTTCACGAACAGGTCGAGGTTTAGGATATTGTGCTGGTTATGATACTCCAGGATATACTAAAGGTCCTGGAATGGGTCTTGGCGGAGGACGATGGTGGGGTGGTGGATATGGTAGAGGCTTTGGCTATGGAAGAGGTAGAGGTTGGGGATATAGAATGCCTATATATAGTCCTGGTTATTCCCCATATCCAATAAGATATGTACCAGAGATCACCTCAGAGGATCAATTATCCATGCTTAAACAAGAACAAGAGTATCTTGAGTCAGAATTAAATGGAATTTCCAGTACGATAAAAGAAATCTCTAAAAAAATTGAAGAACTAGAAAGTAAAGAATAATCTATTCTTTTTTTTTAATTTTTGGTGATAAAATGACAGAATTTCATGAAAGTTATCAAGATTATCTCAAAGCTATTTATATAATCTCAAAAGGAAAGAAAGGCGGTTGGGCTACTAATTCTGAAATTGCGAATTTTTTGAAAGTTAAACCTTCCTCAGTCACACATATGTTATATCATTTAAAGGAAGATAAGTTAATATCATGGAATCCTAGAAAATCTTTAAGATTAACAAAAAAAGGAAAAGAAATTGCTCTTGATATTATTAGAAATTACAAATGTTTGACCGAGTTTTTTATCCGTGTTCTTAAATTGAAGAACAAGAAGTTAGTTCATAAACTATCCTGTGAAATTGAGCATCACATGATCCCTGAATTATCTAATGCTTTAGAAGATTTAATTTTAGAATATCAGATCAATTAAGATTCAATTTCCAAAATAATTGTTTGTTATACATTATCTTTTTAATTTTTTTTTGAGATTCCAGCTTATATAATAAAGATATTATTTCACTGTGATTTATAAAAGAAAAAGTTTCAATAATTTGCTCTTGTCTCATAGGGTGTCTTTCAATTATAGAAAGTAATTCATATTCAAAATCATGAGAATAAGTTTTAAAGATGCCTTTCTCAGGATAATTGATATTTGAATAATCTTTAAAGATATCATTTAAAATAGAAAACACATTAATATCAGGTATTTTTACCCAATCTTCTGCGGGTGGTCTTATTGGAAAATTAATATCAATCCTATCAGGTTTTATTAGTTCAATTTTCTCTTTAATTTTTAATAACTCTGTTTTTGTATCATTAATTCCATTTAATAGCATCACTTCAATCCAAAATTTACCATTATAATTTTTCTTAAAATCTATAAAACCTTGTATCATTTTATTAAAATTTATGGAAGGATGAGGACGGTTTATTTTTATAAAGCCCTTTTCATCTCCAGAATCTAAACTTGGAAGAACTATATCTGAATGAATTAAAGTATCTTGAACTTGTTTTTCATTAAGCAGACTTCCATTAGTAATTACACAAACAGGTTTATTAGATGCTTTCTTAGCCTTTAATATTAGACTTTTTAGATCTTTATATAGTGTAGGTTCACCACTTCCGACAAATGTTATATAGTCGAATTCATTTTCGTTTAAATTGATAGCTTCTTCCATTTCTGTAATAATTTCTTGCTTAGGGAAAAAATTTTCACGAGTATTAGTAAAAGTTGTTGTTTTTCCTAATTGACAATAGACACATTGATAATTACATGTCTTAGAAGGAATTGGATCTATTCCTAAAGAAGAACCTAATCGTCTGCTAGGTACTGGACCATATACGAATTTCATAATACTATTTTTTTAATATACTATTTTCTTCCTGAAACTTATATTTCTCAATAGCTCGGTGAAGAGTCGTGATGGCTAGTTCGGCACAATGTTTATGGTCATCTGGAAGCCCCCCTAATTTTTTATCAATATCTTCTGGTTTTAGTTTTTCGGCATATCTTAGAGATTTTCCTTCAACAAGAATTGTGGTTTGGGTTCCTGCAGCTACTGTTGCTCCGCATCCGTTCGTAATAAATTTTACTTTTTCTATTATATCATTTTTAATTTTTAAGAAAAATTGCATAGTATCTCCACAAGAACCTTCGTAAGCGTGCCAAACACTTAACTCATCTTCCTCAATTTTTCCCCAATTTTTTGGATTTTTAAAAAGTTTCACAATATATTTATTATATCTTCGAATTTCTTCTTCATCAATTTCTTTCTGAATTTCCGAAACCCATTTATCTATATTATCTATCGGCATTTTTTCAACATTAAATTGGCTTCTTGCATACTACTTAATTGTTATTAATTAAATTTTATTCAAAAAAATAATGAAAGCTTTTTCTATGTTTCCAATATTTCTCTAATGCTATGAACTGTTTCCTTAAAAGCTTTTGAAGAGTGACTTTCAGGGTATTTTAACACAAATGGCATTCCTTGATCTCCTTGCTGACTTACTTGTGTTTCAAAGGGAATTTTACCTAATAATTTAATCTCAAAATCTCGAGCTGCTTTTTCTACTCCTCCTGGTGGATAGAGATCAATATATTTTCCACAATGAGGACAATTAAATCCAGACATATTTTCGATAAGCCCTAGAACCTTTCTTTCCATTATTTGAGCCATCCTAATAGTTTTTCTTGCATCCATTAAAGCTACTTCTTGGGGAGTTGAAACTACAATAACATTCTCATCAGGGATAAGCTGTAAAATGTCTAAGGTCTCATCAGAAGTCCCTGGTGGTAAATCACAGATTAAATAATCTAAATCACCCCAAATTGCTTCACCTAAGAATTGCCGTACCGCACTCATCTTCATAGGACCTCTCCAAATCACAGGTGAATCTGAACTTTCAATCAAAAATGCCATACTCATTGTCTTAAGATTTAGAGGACCGTTTACAGGATAAAATCTCTTCTTTTCTGGATCAACTCGTGGTTTAAGACTTGGGTCAATACCTAACATTTTTAAAATGTTTGGACCAGTTATATCTACATCTAAAATCCCAACTCTTAATCCAACACTAACTAAGCTCATCGCAAGATTTACTGCTACAGTTGTTTTTCCTACTCCACCTTTCCCAGATATAACTACGATTTTATGTTTAATTTTCTCCATATTTTTTCTTATATTTTCTGTTAATTCATCCATCTTTTCTTTCTTTCCTTGTTCAACAGTCTTCTTTAAATTGATATCTGGAATTTCTTTTTCTTGAATATTCTACACCTCTTAAAACTTAATGGTTAAATTTATATATTTTCAAGGTTTTTTTTAATTATACTTATAATGAATAATTATTCATTAAATTAAAAACTTATGATTTAAGAATTAATAAAAAAAAGGTATAAATAACATGAGTATAATAGCAGTTCCTTCAATGGGAGATGGCGGTTTAAATGATAAAATGAGTCCTCGTTTTGGAAGATGCACAAGCTTTACATTTGTTGAAATAGAAAATAAAGAGATAAAGGCAGTCAAAACAGTTCCAAATCCCGCAGCAAATGCAATGGGAGGTGCTGGCGTACAAGCAGCTCAAATAATTGGAAGCAATAATGCTGATGCTATAATTGTAGGTTTCTTAGGACCAAACGCAGCTCAAGGTCTTAATGCATTGAATCTAAAAATTTATCAATCTCCAGATCAGTCTCTGACTATAAAAGAAGTTATGAATCTTTATATTGAAGGTAAATTGGAGATAATAACTAATGCAAACGTTACATCACATCACGGAATGGGTGGTGGTAGAAGAGGAATGGGTGGGAGCGGTCAAGGGATGGGAAGAGGAAATCTACCCTAATATCAACGGAGTTCAAATTATTGTCGAATTCACTTATGACTAAAAATAAGCCAAAAATAATTTGTGTTACAGGGGGAAAGGGAGGAACAGGTAAAACTCTATGCGCGGTAAATTTTGCTGTCATGTTCAAAAATGAAGGAAAAAAAGTTCTTCTTATTGATGGTGATGTTGAGAATCCAAATACCTATTTATTATTAAATGGTGTTCTTGAAAATAAAAAAGATGTTCCATTTTTCAAACCAAAAATTATTGAAAGTAAATGTTCTAAATGCGGATTGTGTGCTGAAAATTGCTTATCAAATGCTCTTTTACATGTAAAAGATAGCTATCCAATTCCAATCCTGACAGTATGCTCAGGGTGCAAATTGTGTTACAAAATTTGTCCAGAAAAAGCAATCGAGGAGGATAAAAAAACAATAGGATGGATATATTCAACGGAGATTAGAGGACTTACACTTTTTCTAGGTGAATTAAAGCCTTCAGAAGCGCGCTCTGCCGCTGTTGTAGAAGCACTCATTGAAAAACTTGAAAACATTATAGAAGATAATTTAAGTAAATTCGATATAATAGTTCTAGATACTGCTCCAGGTGCTCATTGTGATGTTGAACTCTTAATAGATAAAGCTGATGTTGTAATTCCAATCACAGAACCAACAAAATTTGGAAAACTTGATTTAATTAGGATAATGGATTTAATTAAACTGCTGGGCAAAGAATCTCGAGTCATAGTAAATAGATCGTCGTTATTGGGGTTCAGAGAACAATTTTTAAACGAATTAGAGAAAGAAAATATAAAAATTTTGGGAGATATCCCTTTAGATTCTGAGATAGTTGAATCTTATTGCCAAGGAACTCCTATTATGGACAATGATACTAAATTTGACAAGGAAGGCCATGGTTATGTTGCTTTTACTAAAATATATGATAATTTAATAAAGTGGTTAGAAGAGTAATTTTTCAGAGAGGTTAGCAAAAGTGGAAAAAAAAATTATAGGAATCGTCTCGGGGAAAGGTGGTGTGGGAAAAACATCATTAACTGCATCCTTAGCTAGTTTAGCAGAAAAAGATCTCGATATTAAAGTAACTGTTATGGATTGCGATGTTGATGCTCCAAACCTGGCAATTATTTTACCACCTGAGAATGAAAACTTAATAAAAAAAGAAGATACCTATACTACCAGAAAGGCAGAATTCTTAAAAGACAGTTGTATTAATTGTAAACAATGTATTGAAAATCACTTTTGTGAATTTAATGCCTTAGAATGGGAGGACCAAAAATTAATTCCTATAATTGATTTTTTAAAATGTGAAGGATGTGGAGCATGTAAGGTTTTATGTCCAAAGCAAGCTTTTGAAATTCATCCAGTGAAAAGCGGAGAAATCATTTCATACAAAAGTAAAATGGGGATCCCTTTAATTTATGGTAGAACTCAATTGGGCAGTACTACTTCCGGAAAATTAGTATCAGATGTAAAGGAATATTTGAATCATTCAGACAGTATTCAAAGCAATTTAATTATTATAGATGGTCCTCCTGGAATTGGATGCCCGGTAATTGCTACTATTTCGAATTTGGATTATATAATAACTATCTCTGAACCGACTCCTTCAGGATTGCATGATTTAATGCGAGTAATTGAAGTTACTGAGCATTTTGGAATTCCATTTGGGTTAATTATAAATAAAGCTGATTTAAAAAGTCCCTTTCAAGAGAAATTTAAAAAATTCATTAATGATACAGGATATAAGAAATTAGGAGACATCCCTTTTGACTTATCGATACCAAAAGCTATGTCTTTTGCTGAGCCTGTAATAGATTTCGCTCCAAATTCTGATGCTAGTTTATCCATCAAGCAGATTTATAAAAAACTGAAAAAAACTTTATGGAATAATAATCAATAAGAAATATTAAATTAATTCTCTAACAATATAATACACATTTTTTGAATTGCATTTTACACAATTTACTTTTCGATCCTTTGTTGCTTCTGAATCTTCCCATTCATGATTACAATTAAGACACCCATACCCTTTAAAGCTTGGTTTATGTTCAAAATTTCCACCATAAACTTTTATTTCTTTCCCTTCAAGCAATGCAATAGTATTTTTTTGATGAGCATTCTCCAGAATCCTAGAAAAAGTTGGTTGACTAACACCCATTCTTTCAGCAGCATCTTTTTGATTTAAACCCAGAAAATGTTTTAATCGCATTGCTTCGAATTCAGCAACAGTCAATACAATAGCATTCTCTGAGCGAGGAGGTTCTCTTGAGAAATAAAGATTACTTGGGGGTTGGTTTACCCATCGACGATGCCTTCTTCTTCCTATCGAAAATCACCAAAAAATGTTTTTTCCAATGATACCAATTGAGTTAATATTCAAAATTATTAATAAATATTTATAGCATATTATTATTGATTCTTCTTATACCTTTGAGAATTTTACTAAAAGAGATAATATGATATAGACATATTATGAATAATTATTCATAAATATTAAATATTATGTTAATTTTACTAGAAATAAGAAAATAAAAAAAAAGTAGATGATAAGTTTTGAAAGTGGCAATTAGTACTGATTCAGGAAGAGTATCGGCTCATTTTGGTCGAGCACCAGAGTTTACTTTTATTACTATTGAAAATAATGAGGTCGTTGACAAAAAAGTACTTCCTAATCCAGGTCACACAGTTGGAAGTATTCCACAATTTGTAAATCAACAAGGGGCAAAGTATATGATTGCTGGCGGTATGGGACGTAGAGCTGAAGCTTTTTTTAATGAATATGGTATCGAGGTTATTATAGGAGTAAGTGGCAAGATTGATGACGTTGTTACAAAAATAATCAATGGCACTTTAGAGGGCGGAGAAAGTCTTTGTGCTCCAGGAGGAGGTAAGGGATATGGAGTTGAAAAAATTCATACAGATGCTGATGACAATCATGAACATCATCATCACTAATGGATAGAATTTTTAGAGTTATAAATCATTCAGTAATGAAGGTCTTTCTTAATCTCACCATTGGGTAGCATATTGTCTGGATGAAATTCACCGCTTTCTTCTAATTTATATCTAATACATGCTTTATTTCCTTTTAAACAATAATTATCAACCCATTTACGGTCCAATTTGCCATGATCCACAAAATATTTTATAGGGCATACAGGGTACCATTTGCAAATTTCCTTTTTATCTTTCAATATGAGTATAGACCTTGAGAAAATATCTTTTTAATTATAATTACAATAAACTAATTTTAAAATTAATCAAT
This sequence comes from Promethearchaeota archaeon, assembly GCA_048941625.1. Lineage (GTDB taxonomy): Archaea > Asgardarchaeota > Lokiarchaeia > Sigyniarchaeales > SOKP01 > Loki-b32. Next base: position 24,865 of record JBHLNK010000048.1, read on the forward strand.
TTCAGGTATAATTGCATTGTTAGGGCAATTTTTAAAACATTTTAAACATTTAAAGCAACTGGCTACATTCTCTTTCTTAAACTGAATCTTTTCTCTATCTGTTTTTTTATCTTTGCTCAATTCAAACAGATTTTGAAAGCAAAAATTCTCTCTTAAACAAGTTTTACATAAATTGCACCTATCTTGATTGATACTGAACCCCTTTATTTTTCCTTCTTCTATAGACACAACTTCAATCGCACCATGTTCACAGACATCTACGCATTTTAAGCATCCCTGGCATTTATCATAATTTACATATCTCATTGACTCTTTGAAGAATATAGCTTTACTATGACAACTAAACATACATCGTTGGCATAGAACGCAGAGATTTGGGTTTACACTTATAGGAAATAATTTTTCATTTTCTGACATAATTTAATGGACATTTATGAATTAACAGCAGTAAATTCAGTTTATAATAAAAAAAGAAAAAATTTGAAGATTAATTATTTTCGAATTTGTACTTTTGGAGTAATTTCTGAAGCTCCACCAAAATTAGTAATTACTGGGCAATGTGTAAACACTTTATCCATTAATTCATTAATTTTTTCTTCTGAAGCATCTGCTTTGATTCTTATAACAGGCTCTAACTTATCATAACCTGCTAATTTAGAATCATCAATTCCAAATATAGCTCCTAAATTAATATGTCCTCGGGAAAAAACTTTTAATTCTTCTATTTTAATATCCATTATTTTTGCCCAAAATTTGGTCACAGCAATAATACAAGCTCCAATAGAAGAAAGAATTACCAACAAAGGTGATGGTCCTTTATTTGTTCCATCTAGTCCTCCTGGTGCATCTATTAGTAATTCAAAAGGATCTCCAGCAGGATTTCCCATAGTACATTTTACCTGCATACCATCTGAAAGCATCTCGCATTCGATATTAAAGTTTTTCTCTCCTGCATTCCAATCTGCCTTAATGGCTTCATATGTTTCTTTAAAACTTGGCATTTACATTCATCCACTCTTTTTTAGAATTTAACTATTGTTTTCACTTTAATGAGCGTGAGTATGGTTTGAGTTGTTTGCACAACTTGCATTCGATAGAATCTTTAATTTTCCTTCTAAAAGCATGTCGACATTTTTTTCAACAGTTCCATCGGTACCTTGAAATAAATTTATATTTACTTGTTGAAAACCCATAAAGGGGCGTATTCCAATGCCCGAAAGGATCATATCTGTTACTTTACGTTGTTTCATGTTTATAACCGGTTCCATGCAACCAGAATGACCATTATTAGGTAATGCAAAAATTTTTTTGTATTCTCCATTTTGAAAAATTTCAATCCCAAGAAAATAATTGCAATGTCCAAAATGAGCTGATAATTTATCAGAGATCTCAGGACCATCAGAAGGAATTCCAATAATTCTTGCCATAAATCTCACACTTACATTCTATTTTTTTATATAGTAAACAAAGTTATAATTTATGAATAATTATTCTTAAAATTAAAATCTATTGATTAAGAAATCAAACTCCTTTATTTTATGTTATTGAATATTTATTCAGTATCTTTAAATTAAATGTCTGTATATAGTAATTAATCATAAAGATTTGAATAATCATTCAGAAAAACAAAAAAATTTGAGCTGTTAAATTTTGAGGAGTTATAAGGAAATAATCCAAAGTGATAATTTTCACTTTGATGATGAATATATTGTTGATACTAAATTATTGAAGATGTGCTGGGGATGTGAAAAGAAATATAGGTCAGGTCATATGGTCTGGAATGCTTCTAAATTCCGTAGAATTTTTTTTTGCGAAGATTGTTTTTCAAAATTAAAGCAATAATTTTATATCCTTTTTTTCTACTTCAAGTTATTGTATTTCAATTTTAAGTCATTTCAAATCTAAATTTATCAATTTTAAATTTTTTAAAAATTTAAAGGTTAAAATTATTTCTTTTTTATTTATCTATAAATTCCTTCTGGTAATTCTCTAATAGCTTCCTTGTAAGATTTATTAGCTTTATCTGCCCCTTTTTTAATTTTTTCAATAGCATTATCAAAATCATCTTGAGTGATTTTTACTTTTTTATAAGAATTCTGATCGACGGGATCTACATCGGGTTGAAGAATCCCTTTTCGAATTGCTAAAATCGTAGCTTCTTCACATACAGCTTGTATATCAGCTCCAGTATATCCTTCCAA
>JBHLNK010000137.1:0-6192 GCA_048941625.1 Promethearchaeota archaeon
TATTTTTTGAGAAAATAATTGGACCACGACGATCTAAAATAGTTTTAGAAGAAAAAGATGCCTTAATTGTAGGTGTTTGTTCCGCTAGAGATGATCTCGCATATGGAGAAATCGGGGATGAGCAACTAGATTGGATTGGAAGATGTTTTGACCGCAATTTAGAAGATAGAGTTATAGCACTACATCACCATTTAATTCCAATTCCAATGTCTGGTCAAAAATTCACAACTGTTCGAGATGCTGGAGAAATCCTAGAGTTTACTAATGTTTTTGAGGTAGATTTAGTATTAATGGGACATCGTCATGTTCCTCACGCTTATACAATTTCTTGGAAGAACTCATCAAGCACAACTTTTCTTTATAGTGGAACTTCAACTTCAAATAAGGTTCGTGCTGATGACTCTCCTAGTTTTAATCATATTTTTCTTAATGAAGGCAACTTAGAAGTTTATATAGTTAATTCAATTAATCTTAAAAAGAGTCTATTATTGGAGCGTAAAGAGCATCATACAGAATTTATAAGACCTAGGAAAGCAAGGATAGAGCATTTACTTGCATCGAAAGTATGGGATGAGTAATATACCTAAACCAGTAACTCCTTTATTAACTACTGATGCTGTTATTTTGATTAATAACAAGAAAGATTTAGTTTTAATTCGGAGAAAAAACCCACCGTTCCAAGGTGATTTAGCATTACCAGGGGGTTTTGTAGATATTGGTGAAACCGTAGAACAAGCATGCATTCGGGAAGCAAAAGAAGAGACAAATATCAATATTAAAATCATTAGACTAATAGGAATCTTTTCAGATCCCAAGCGAGATCCTAGAGGTCACACCGTTTCCATAGCATATTTATGTGAACCAAAAACGGAAAAGGAAAAACCAAAAGCTAAAGATGATGCAGCTTCTTTAGAAATTATCCCTTTATCAAAAATTTCTTCTTTAAAATTAGCTTTCGATCATATGAAAATTATTGAAAGTTCAGGGATATTAAATAATCTAAATTAACAAAATTACCAATTTTCTTTAACCTCATATAGGTTATGAAATGAGTCTCTGATAAAAAGATAATAACCATTCCCATCTTGTCTTGGAACTTTTGTTACCTCAAAGCCCATTGAAGTTGCCTTATCAACCAACCCATCTCGATTATTTATTAATATACATGAATGAGTAAAGATATCTTTGGCTTTACTTTTGTCTTTTGTAATAAATACTTCAAAAGTTAATCCCTCATTTCCATATTGAATAAATATATTATCTCTTTTTACTCCAAAAAAAGCTTCCATCAATTCTGCTGAGACTGTTTTAGTTCTTAATTTTTTCATTCCAAGTAGTTCAATGAAAAATTTATCAGCTTCTTCCTCTGAATTGTATCCTACAGCGATATGTTCAATTTGCATTATTTTATATCTACCTTTTCAAGATTAGTTCTAAATAAATAATTAGAATATTTTTTAAGAAATTAAATCTTGTTGTTAAATGTTTGCATCACATTTAAAAAATAAAATTAAAATATTGGGTGAATATAAATTGGATCCAAATAAAATTCTAAGGATTATAGCGGGATCTTTATGCTTAATTGTTGCAATACTACGAATTGTATTTTTCTTTTTTGATTTAAATGGAGCAATTGTTTATTCTGCCATTATTATTAATACCCACCAAGCAGTCAATATAATTGAAGGATTAATTTTGGTTATTATCGCTGTTGTAATGACAATTGTCGAAACTATTATTGCGGTAATAATATTTATTGTGTTAGGTATACTCCAGATTGTTTTAAGGAAGTTTAAAACGGCAACCATTATATGCAATGTTTTCATTACTATAAGCCTTATGTTTGCTATGCGAGCTATCGCAATATATGCAAGTGTAAATGAATTTAGTATAATCTTAACAGCTCTTCTAACACTATATATAATTATTTTCTCATTATGTATAGCTTCATATAGTAAATTCACAAAAAAAGATTAAATGTTAAAAAAAACGTATACAGAATATATTGAGTTATTTTTTTTTTTCTTTAATAAAGTTGTATCATTCATTACTTGTATTTTTACTCCACAATCGCATTAGATTTTTTTTCTAAAATTTAAAAATATTTAGCTCATAATATTATTAATACTAGAAAAAAAAAATTATACTTTGGGGGCTTTTTAGAGGATGACTAAGGTTTCTGAAAATGAATTTCTAAATAGACTTTTAGAGGTTGTGTATAAACTCTCAAACATAGTAAAAACTCAATCCCCTCGGTTTAAGAGAAAATGGGATGAATATTTAAAACCTTTCGATGATAATCCTCATATAGTTCGCCAAATACCTCTTGACAAAAATAAATTCTTAAATGATATTGATTACAGAATTGATGTTTTGAAAACTGTCGAACAAGCTACAGTTGATGGTTTTTATTCAACAAAAACATTATTAAAAACGTTATATAGTTCATATTTCGATTCAGAATTATTTAAAAAGGATTTCTCCGAAGAGGATCAACAGATTTTAAAATACATCATTGCAAAAGAGATTTTAGGCAATTTAATACAATATAATAAATTGGATCATGAATCAGTTCCATTGAAATACAATATAATTGGCAGAAATTATACATTGATAAAATTGCAGGGTCTAGCAGACTTTGAAATTTTAGATAGTCTGAAGAAATTAAATATTAATGATATAGAATTAGTTGATGTAAATAACCTTATGAAAGAGATTGAAGAAGATGGAATAGTCGTTATTAAAAAAGAAGGGAAAAATAATATCTACTCCTTAAATAAAGAATTAAAATTAACTAAAGAAGGAAAAGACTTGTATTCCCAGTTGCTGCAACCTTTAGTGGATTGGCCAACCCTTTTTTTTCGTAGCTTTTATAATATAAGGGAGTTAAATGTTACAATAGATCAGAACGTACTTCATCATGATTTTCTTCAGAAAGTCCTGTTAAAAACCGCAACTCAAGGATTTTCTCCAACTAATTATGTATTTAAAAATTTAGTCAAATACTATGAAAAAATTAAGGAAGATACCAATTAATTTTCTTCATATTATTTGAATCTTTAGAATTAAAATTCTTTTGTTTTCTTTATGGGGATTTTAAATTCTTCTAAAAGTGGAATAAGATGCTTTTTCTCATCAGAATTTGTTCCCTTCCAGTCAACAATGAAATAATCAACTTTTTCAAGAGTATTATTGATCATTTTCCCAATTAAATCTTTATTCAATTGCTGAACATAATATTTTGGGCAAATAAAAGACATAGCTATATTTGTATTTCTAATTAATCTAGAGAAATTTGGTGCATAATGGGTTCCTCCGAATCCTATCCCTACTTTATCAGTTTTTTTTTCATTTAACTCCAAATATTTGAAGATAGCACTAATTATTACATTTACAAGTAGTTCGCCAGCAATATCAATTACCCATTCTTCCTTGCTACTCCCTAATTCCATGAATACTAATGGTTTTTCTAATCTTGTAGGACCATGATGAGTTACTTCAATATCGATTGAAAATTCTTTTAATTGCGGTGGAAATTCTTGTCCAATCAAGGATAATAATCCTGCTTTGTGTAGTAAAGCACTTGTTTTTGACAAATCTAAAGATTCACCTCCAAATTTTACATCTTCTGTCCAATTTCCTGTTGTATGGACTAGAAACGCAGGGCGAGCAGTTTTTGAGGTATGACGGCTAGCAAAAATAAGTAAATCAGGATTTAATTCAGATTTATCCAATTTTAAGTTGTTTAAAAAAATTAACGGATTCTTTGTAAGTCCAAGTACTACTTCATTTTCAGTAGAATCTGTCTTCAGTTTGAAAACAGGATTTTCATGCCAAGTGAAACTAGTCTCTTCGAAATTATAAACGTTAGAATTCAAAAATTTATCACGCATATTCATTGAAGCTTTGTCTTCGGATGAAGTTACAATTAGAAACTGGATTTAATCTCACCTATGAATCTTTTATTTCTCTTTATTTATAAAAATCAACAGAGTTATTATAATTATTTTTTTTATTACTACAACTTTATTATATTTTAAATGTATTTTCAATATTAATGAGTGTTAATTTAATAATAGTTCTAATACTTGGTTTAGCTTTTGGAATCTTGTTTTTTATCGCTGATTTTTTTGAAAATAAACTTATTCAAGTACATGCTTCATTAATAGCAGGAATATCAATATCATATTTCTTCTTAATAGTTCTTCCTGAAATTGCTCAAAGATTACCAGAATTTCCTTTTCATTTGAAACTATTCGAATACCTCTTTGTACTTATTGGCTTTTCATTTATTCATGTATCTGAAAAATTTATTTTGCAGAAAGCTGAGATGAGGACTCAAAAAAAAATGAGAAAATTAATCCAAAAAGAGAAGATCTTAGAAAGTGTTGAACATAATATGGAGAAAATTCTTACAAAAGAATTAACACATGAAAATCTAGATGAGGTAGTACTAAGAGAAATAGCTCGGACACTTTCTGAATTAAATGAAGAGGAAGAAGGAATGAGATCAGAAATAAATAACTATAAAATTAAAATTCAAAATAAAATTAATAAAGAGCTAACTAACTTCCGGTTGATTACAGATTATATATATCACTTTCTTGTAGGTATTATTTTAATAGGACTACTAAGAATTGAATTAATAGGAGGAATTCTCTTTTTCGTATATGCTTTATTTAGAACGGTTGTAACTAAACGATCAGAAGCACATCTCATATTCACTGATTTAGAAATTTATGAAGAACAAAAGTTTGAAGAAAAACCTATTATTAAATATATCTCCTGTGGATCAGCTCTAACGGGTATAATAATTGGATTAATTATAAATTCATTTTTACCTGTTAATTTAGAACTCTTATTTATTTTCTATTCCTTTATCTCTGGTGTCATCTTATATGTTATTGTAAGAGAAGTTATTCCTGAAAAAGAGAAAGGAAATCCCTTAAAATTCCTAATTGGCTTAGTAGGATTCGCTGTAGTAATAATAATCATTAATGTCTTTACAAGTGTTTTATAAATTAATTTACCACTTTCAACCTTCAGTTTATTATGCTTATTAGTTTTTTATAAAATAGAATATATGATCCAAATTTTCTTTATTTCAATAATTGTACTCTTTATAAACATTTAAATTCATTAAAACTAAGTTTAAATTAATGTGAGGTTATGAAATAAATGGATATGAAGAAAAAAAGTTTTAATGAAATCTTATCTATAGATGATGATGATAAAAAAATCATTGAGATGATTGAGAAGGACCCAGATATTACTCATAGTGATATTGCTAAAGAAATTGAGAAGTCTCAACCTGCTGTAGGTGCCCGAATTATCAAGTTAGAAAGAAAACACCTATTAACCAAACAAGTAGGATTTAATATCAAGAAAGTTGATATCAAGGTTGCGATTGTCTATATATCTACTAAAGATGTTGATGAAATTGTCCAAAAAATCGAGAACTGTCCCTTTATCAACCATGCCTTTAAGATTTCAGGAGAATTTAATGTACTCTGCTTTATCGCAGCCTCAGATTTACAAACAATTGAAAAGTTGGTTGACCTATGTTTTAGAAGGGATAAGGATGTTGTAAATGTAAAAACCAATATTCTAATTGAATCTATTCATGACTTTGTAGTTCCAATCGATTTTCAGATTGAGGATTTCGATGGAAGATATTGTGGTCCTGGTTGTAATATGGTAGAAGATATACCAAAATTTAAATTCAGTCAAGAAAATGAAAATTAATTATTATTAATCTTTTCTTTTTATAATAGTTAAAATTAGTAAGAGATGAGAATTTAATTTTCAACAGATTTTACTAATCCTTTGGCTTTAGCAATTTTATACTTACATATATCACCACATCCATCTTCAAGTGTAGGGTCATGATCTTCTGAATCAAAGTCAATAGGTAAAATGAAATCCTTAGCAATATCAAGCACTATTTCCATTGAAACACTACTTATTTGAGGATTATTTCGAAAATGATAATTAACAATATTATCAAGTTTCTGAAGTTTTGAACTAGCAAGTAAGATGCATACATTATGCTCACCCGAAAGTTTAAAAGCATTTAACATAAAGGGACAGTGCTTAGCCATGTCCATAATTTCTCCTGGATCCTTAGTTTTAATCTCAACAGTTGCAAGATTTAAATCTACTTTCTTAAAATTGATTCCAGGTTGGAATTGC
>JBHLNK010000049.1:0-26863 GCA_048941625.1 Promethearchaeota archaeon
ATTTTTCCCTTATATCCCTTCTCTTCTAGAGTGTTATAAAATCTTTTTAATATTTCACTATTATTTGTCATCATTTTACTTTTTTTGATTTATCTAAGATATTTTTTTTTAAAATTTTGACTATTATTATTGATAATCTTCTTCTTCGGATGTTTGTTCCATGAATTCAATTTTAATTCTTGGATCTTCTTTTATTGTCTTAAAAGCAATTATAGATTCCATTTTTTTAATTCCTGGGATTTTACTAATCTCTTTTGAAAGATCATGTAAGGCTAAATTATCTTTAACTTTCACTTTTAAAAATATATCCCATTCACCTGGTATCTCATGAACTTCCATTACATTATCATTTTTAGCAATTTTATCTGCAAAATCACAACAATCTGTTTCGATATTAAGACTTATTTTGATCCAGGCAGTTGTGGGTTTCCCAATGGCCCTTGAAGATATTAAAGGGATTATTGCTTTTATAACTCCTGTCTCTTTCATTTGTTTAATCCGTGAGAATACTGTTGAAGGAGATTCACCAATTTTCTGGGCTAAAGTTCTATAGGTGATACTTGCATCCTTCTGATATTCCTCTAATATAGTCTTATTAAGATTATCAATCATTTTTTTGTTTAGTTTTTTGATTAATAACTAGATATTGCACATAATATTTAAACTTTATTGGATTTGATCCCATAAGATTTATAAATCCAGTAAACATTATGATTAATTATCAATTAAAAATAATCAAAAGAAAGGTATAAAATAAAAATAGATGATGGATAATTATTTTACCTCAAATTATTGGAGAATTTTTAAAATGACTGATGTCAAAAAAGAACTTTTAGCTCCTTGCGGTTTATATTGCGGTGTTTGCAGAATTTATCAAGCTTATAGAGATAATGATTTACAATTTAAAAAAGAAATATTAACTACTCTTAATGACTATGGAGTGAGATCTATAGACGACATTGTCTGTACAGGATGTTTATCTGAAGATGTTGTATTTCAATTCTGTCAAAAATGTCCCATTAAAGAGTGTATAAAGTATAAAAAAATTGAAGGATGTTATCAATGTGAAAATTTCCCATGTGAGATTATAAATAAATGGTCAGACCCTTTAGATAAAAAAGTAATGTTTCGGTCAATACCTACTTGGCAGAAACTCGGGACTAAAAAATGGGTCGAAGAGGAGGAAAAGAGATATCAGTGCCCACAATGTGGTTATAAGCTATTCCATGGAGCAGAGAACTGCAGGAACTGTGATGAAAAGGTAAATTTGGATTGAAATTATATTTTTAAAAACTAGTGGTTTAAAACCTCAATTTATAATTAAAGATTTTAATCTTTTCCGAAATTTAATCAATCAAACTTTTTTGCACAATTTATTGTTTATTCTAATCTATATAATAGTATCTCCATTTCTGTCCAAGTAATGTTTAGGATTTTCCCATATAACTTTATAAGGTTTTTTTGGTTCTTTTAATCACGAAATCTAAATTAAAATTACTTACAAAATGTGATAAAAAATGAAAAAAAAAAGCAAATTGTTTATTATAATAGCTTCAATTTTAATTCTTTCTGTATTTGTCTCTGGAACAATACCACTTTTCTCAAGTACAATCAAATATTCTCCTGAAATTAATCCTAAACTCAGTGCTATAAGTGATATAAAATCTCCAATTGAGGGGAAAACATATACACCATTGATGAGTGGATATTACCCTGCAACCTATGGGTTCGAAACTGATGATAATTATGGGTCGCCGGAGGGATGGTATTTATCAGAAATGACAGGGTGTACTGCCCAAGTTATTAAAAGTGTTGGAGATCATAGTAAAGTTTTAGAATTACACGATTCACATCCTACTAATTATGTATTAGTATATCAGTCAATATCAAATGATGGTTATGGTTCTATTGAATTTTGGATGAGAAATTCAGATGTAACCTATCAGAATTCACTTCAACTATATACTAGTACTAATTATGCTTTAATTTTTGGTATAATGCAAGATAAATTTAAATACTGGGATGGGTCATGGAACGAATTTGGCTCTCCAGCAGATAATACCTGGTATCACATAACGATTGACTATGAATCTACCGAAGAGACATATCTAGAACTTTCTCAATATCACTGGAGGTTATGGATTGATGAAGTAGAATGTGGTGTATTTAGTTTTGGATCAAATGGAGAACCGGATAAAATTGAATTTGGAACACAGTACGGCAATGCAGCATCGTTTTACGCTTATATTGATGCGGTAGGATACTCATGGGATTCAGATTATTATATTGGAGATAATAACCCTCATGGATATTATCCTGCGACCTATGGGTTTGAAGATAATGAAGAAAATACTGATCCTAATGAGTGGACGGCAATTGAAGAAGGAGGGCAGATAAATGTTAAAGACCTAATAAATGGTCATAAAAAAGTTGTAGAAATATATGATACAAGCAGTTCCTCTGAACCTGAAGTCTATAATGTTTTTACACCTCAAACGAGTGGAACTATAGAATATTGGGTATGCTCCGATGATGTTTCTAAAGCTACAATGTTTAATTTATTAGATGACCAAGCAACTTCCTTTTATGGAGGTTCTGTAGGTACTGTTGCTCTAGATGAAGACAAAATTAGATATCATGATGCTACTTATTGGCATGACACAACTAAAACGGTGTATGATAACACCTGGTATCATATTAAAATTGAATTTGAATGTGGTACTGGATATTATAAGGAATTAGCTCCAAAAACCTGGAGATTTTATATTGATGGAGAACCATTTGGTGATTTTGAATTTTTTAATGATATAAATAATGTTGCTCAGGTTTGGTTCTATACATATTGGGGTGATTCAAATTATCATATATATCTTGATGCTGTAGGATATTCATGGGATCCTAATTATGAAATCGGAGATAATCGTTATGAAGGACTATTGCTAGATATTGAAAATGATGATTTAAGTGATATGGAATATACAATTACATCAAATGGTAACCCGAAAGGACCCTTTTCAATTTTAGGAGATACCGTAATACCAGTACCTGAAGATGGAGATCATACCATAACTCTCTTAAGTGATGACATTGAGATAGATAGTGTTTATTTTACAACTGAATCCATTAGTCCTCCTTTTGGTGGAGAAGAATTTCATGAACCCATGGAAGGATATTATCCTGCTACATATGGATTTGAAAATGATGAAGAAAATACTGATCCAGATGAGTGGACTACGATTGAAGAAGGAGGGCAGATAAATGTTAAAGACCTAATAAATGGTCATAAAAAAGTTGTAGAAATATATGATACAAGCAGTTCCTCTGAACCTGAAGTCTATAATGTTTTTACACCTCAAACGAGTGGAACTATAGAATATTGGGTATGCTCCGATGATGTTTCTAAAGCTACAATGTTTAATTTATTAGATGACCAAGCAACTTCCTTTTATGGAGGTTCTGTAGGTACTGTTGCTCTAGATGAAGACAAAATTAGATATCATGATGCTACTTATTGGCATGACACAACTAAAACGGTGTATGATAACACCTGGTATCATATTAAAATTGAATTTGAATGTGGTACTGGATATTATAAGGAATTAGCTCCAAAAACCTGGAGATTTTATATTGATGGAGAACCATTTGGTGATTTTGAATTTTTTAATGATATAAATAATGTTGCTCAGGTTTGGTTTTATACATATTGGGGTGATTGGAATTATCATATATATCTTGATGCTGTAGGATACTCATGGGATTCGAATTATAACAATGGAGATAATCGTTATGAAGGAATATTACTTGTAGATGACTATACTGAATTTGATTGGATAGGTTATTCTTATGATAACGGTCCTATTACTACACTTGATGGAGATAAAGTGTTTTCACTTTTCGGAGAAGATTATCATTCAATTCAGTTAATAAGAAACGATGCAACAGGCTCTTATTGTTGCTCAAAACGTATAGATTATACATTCCCTCCTTTTGGTCCTTTAATTGGATCTACTGATAGAATCTTTCCTCAAGAGGAAACTCCTTCAAGGTTAGGATACACAATCTCTACTATTTATGCTCGTGATAATCCAGTGATATCTTTTGGAATAACTGATACAATTATTAATCATGTTGATGATGTAAACATAAAAATTTTTGTCAATAATGAAGAAGTTTCGAGTATAACAATTGATATAAGTTCAGAGACAACACCATTTAAAGTTATTACAAATAAACTATTACCATTAACAACACATCAGATTATAATAGAACTATCAGATGGAGTTAATTACAAAATAAGTTACTTGAAAATTTTAAACATCTATTGTATCGAAAGTGACCTCTATGAAAATGATGTTTTCACCCCTTTTAATTCATACTTCTATGAAGAAGAGTATGATGATGAAGTAATGGTCAGTGTTGGTTTTGCTACTCCTTTCGATGATGAAACACTATCAATTAACAGTCATTTTCCAACATTTAGAACAGAAATTGGAATTTGGATTAATAGTGATAATGATTATCCTGACCTTTTTGAGTATAGAGGTTATTATATTGATGCAATTCAATTTCAATGGAAGATATTATGTCCAAATGGGTACTATTTAGAATCATCTAGTTTAGGAGATCAATCTTATATTGGTATAAGTTATAATGGTGACGAATATTTTCCTGAAGTAAGTTGGATGCAAAAGAATCTAGAAGGTAAAATAGCTGTCTTAGGTCTTTATATCCCATGGGCAGATTGGATTATTTTCCCATTAGATGTTGCATTAACGTTATTAGATTTCTCTGGTAATCCTACACCTCCTAGAACTGACCAAGGGCCAATAGGAAATTATGAATATTTCACACGATGGTGGGCTGGAAGATATGATGAAATTGATATAATGTACACATACCCGATTCCTGGATTGTATGAAGCCACATTTTTAACAAAATGGACTCCTAATTTACCTATAGGAGCTCATGGTCACTATCAAATTATACTTAACTGGAAGGTTGAACCAAAACTTTATCGGCATCAATACATTCCTTTCTCACCAGAGATATATGACGTCTTAGATGGATACATTAGCTCAATAGAAGGTGTGCAATATATAAATTTCGAATATATTGATTAAATCCAGATTTTTATTTTTTTTTATATTCTTGATAAAGTAGAAAAATAAAATAAATAATCTAAACAATACCTTATTTTTTCCACTTATTTCTTAAATATTGTCTTATATTTTTTTGACAGGGATCTTGTAAATTAATTGGTCTTTCATAAAAGTCTGTAATTCCATTTGAATTTGATATTGCCTGTACAGGATGTTTGTCTGAAGAGGTTGTATTTCATTTTTATCAAAGTTGTCCTATTAAAGACTGTATTAATCAAAAAAGCATTGAAGGATGTTATCAGTTTGACGATTTTCCATGTGAAATTATAACAAATTGGCCTGATCCATTAGATAAAAAAATAATGCTTAGCTCAATACCTACTTGGTGTAAATTAGGTACAGAAAAATGGATTGAACAGGAGGAAAAAAGATATAAATGACTTAATTGCAGGAATATATTATTTCATGGGGCAAAAAACTTTAGGAACTGTAATGAATTTGTAAATTTAGATTAATTTCAATTTCCAATTTTTCTCATGTTTATTACTAAAAGATTTCCTTTATTTTTTGACAAAAGTTTTGTATATTATTTTGCTTTTCACAAAATCTCGTTATTCCATTTGAATTTGCTATTTCTCTTACAGAAGGGTCTGCACTAATCATAACAATTTTAAATGAGTCATCAATTTTCGAGATTATTTTGGCGGTCTCAATTCCATTCATTATTGGCATATGATAGTTAATAATGATAATATCTGGTTTTGCTATAGAATCTTGCAACTAATTGGACTGACCCATTAGATAAATAAGTAATGCTTCGTTCTGTTCCTGCTTGGAGAGTATTTGGTACTGAGAAATGGAACCAAGAAGAAGAAAAGAGGTATCGATGTCCTAATTGTGGAGAAAAATTATATCATGGGGCTAAAAAGTGTAAGAAATGTAATTATAAAGTAGATTTAGATTGATATGTTAACCTTCTTAAAAGATTATATAAAAAGAAGAATTTTATACGCTTTACACTTTTTTAGCAATTTCTTTAATTCTGCGGCACAATCTCGTTATATTATGGGGTTTTACAAAAAAATCTTTGATTCCATTAGAGAGTGCCGTTTTTCTAATTGAACGATCACCACTAATCATAATAATCTTAAAAGAATTGTCAAATTCTAAAATCCTTTTTGAAGTTTCAATACCATTTATTTCAGGCATGTGATAATCAATAACAATTACATCAGGCTTTGTAATAGAATCCTTTAATTTTTCTAGAGCTTCAAACCCATTGTTCGCCATTCCTACAACATTTAAACCATTATACTCAAAATGAGAGCAGTATAATTTTACTATATCCATTTCATCATCTATTATAAAAACATTAATCTTCGGGGGTTCCATATCTCCTAACTTCACCAGTTCTCATGATAAGATAAAATTAATAATTAATTAAGCTGAATACTATCAGTAATTTTATTTGTTTAGGGGTTTTAACAGATATTCTAATATATTGTTTGTGTTTTTTTTAGACACTGTGTCTATTTTTTATATAAATAATATATATATTTAAATTTTTGGACTCAATATATAATTATTAGACATAATGTAAATTTAATTGAAATATTAGGTTTAGAAATTGAATGATCAACGAAACAATAATTCTGAAGAATTAACCAAGAAAGATATAAAGATGATGAGAACTAGAAAAATCATTATTGAAGCAGCAAAATCGCTTTTTTCCAAAAAAAGTTTTGATATGATAACAATGGAAGAAATAGCTGATTTAGCCGCTTTAAGTAGAGCAACTTTATACAATTATTTTAAGACAAAAGAAGAAATTTATTTTAACATTGGTATATCAAAACTCAAAGAATGGATTGAGCAAAATCAGTTACTAAACTCTAATAACTATTCTGGTAAAGAATATATATTATTGCTGACAGAAAATTTGGTAGAAGATCTTTTAGAGTTTCCCGTTTATTCACGATTGTTAAGGAGGTTTTTCTATAGAAGTGATGAATTAAATATACCAATTGAAAAAATATTTTATGAGAAATTAATTGAAAAAAAGCGGTCTAGTAATTCAATTAAAATCAAAACCTTGGACAAGGTCTTTCTTGATTTATTGAATTATTATATTGATTACAGGTTATTGTGGCAAAAAAATATTGAAACTGGTTTGAAAGATGGATCCATTAGAACTGCATCAAATCCGAGTCATTTAAACTTTATTATAATAATGATAATTTTTGGTTTATTGGATCAAATCGATTTTAGAAGAACTCTAATGGATTTAGTTGAATTATCAAATGAACAAATAAAATCATTTATCTTAAATTTGATAAAAAAATTCCTTGAAGGAGAAATTTAAAAAAATTATTAATTATTATTGAAATATTATTTTGTTGGAGCAATTCCAGAATCTGATCTTACAATTTTTTGAAGCATTTTAAAAGCTTTTCCTGAAGTAGAGAAAGTTTTAGCATTATAATTTTTCACTAATTCAATTAATTCTTCATCGAAGATACGGACGTATTTTTCAATATGAGGATAACGTAAATCTAATTTGGAAACCATATAGAGAGACTCGTCAAATTCTGATTCACGTTTCCAGCAAATAAAAGCTTGAGAAACTTCCTCTAAATTTACATGAGGTTTAAGAT
The DNA here is from genome assembly GCA_048941625.1 of Promethearchaeota archaeon. GTDB lineage: Archaea > Asgardarchaeota > Lokiarchaeia > Sigyniarchaeales > SOKP01 > Loki-b32. The sequence continues at coordinate 7,754 of JBHLNK010000049.1, forward strand.
CACTTAAAAAGCATGCAAATTCATGGATAAAATGAATCTGTTTATTCACTGGAAATTCAATACCATCATGTTCATCATCAAATAGATAAACATTTCGATTAGGCTGTAAGGAGACATGATATGCGATACGATGGGTTAATGAATCTCTTCCTATTATGATTACATCACCAATTTTATTTTTTGTCCATCGTTCTACGTCTTCCATTGTCCATTTTGAGGTTGAAAATGAAAAGGCATTTAATGGTGGTTCTTGAAGATATTCTTGAATATGATTTTCGAAAGCACGAACATAAATAGGACAGTCAGGATTCATCTTACGAATTTTTTCAGTACAAATAATTGCTACTCTAACATCATTGATATTGATAAAAACTTCTTTCGCATGCTCTATATTAGCAGATTCTAGATTTGAATCCTCGGTGGCATCTCCAATCACTATTGGATGACCTGCACTTATCAAATCTTCAACTAATTCCTCATTATCTTCCATTAAACAAAAGGGTTTTTTATTTTCAATGCAAAATTCTACAATTCTTATAGATAGGTGATGATAACCTATAATAACGGTATGATTTCTCTTATGCGCCGCTAGAATCCTACTTGTAATGACGGGATTATACTTTTCAAAAAGCTCTCCTGTAATAAAACCAAAAAATATTACTTCCAGTAAAATGGGCCAAACAACTCCATAAAATTGACCAAAGGGTCCTGCATCAGATGGAATGTTTATGACTAATGAAAAAAGTATTATCTCCCCTAAATTATATTCCGGTTCAGTGATTAAGAAAAATAGAAAGCCTGCTAACCAAAATAGAATGAAGAAGATAAACTGTAATTTGTACTGCTTTAGTTTAAGATGGATAATAATAAATGAATTCAGGATATTCATATCATAAGATAAGACTAGCAAATATAAAAAAAATGGGTTTCAACCTAAATGAAGAACTACTTAATTTTTTTTACAATTTTGGAATTGGGGAGAAATATACCTAATTTCTTTTTATGTCAATAGTATTTTGTTTAAACACAAACTTTTATGAGGTTTGAAATTAATGAGAAAAAAACAAATTGTAGGATTGTTATTAATCCTAATTGTTATAAATATAGCTGGAGTTTCAATGGCTGTATTTTCTAACATAAAACCAACAAGTGATTTTGATGAAAATCTATTAAATTCACTTAAAATAAGAGATTATAAACCATTTGATGCAACTTCTCGCTTTGAGGGAAGGACAATTGATGAGTCGCTATCTATTCTAGCTATAGCTTCACAAGGGAGTCAACTTGATACTGAAAGTTCATGGTCAGTTCCTTTAATTGATGATTTTACGGGGGAAGTTTATGATCAAGATTTTGAATGTGTCTTAGAGGGTATACATTGCAATATTTGGATTGGATTAAGTCCTGACATCTGGGATGGAGGATTTCAAGATGAATATGATCCTCAAGGTGAAGGATTTGAAGATGATATCTGGTATTTTGCATATCCTTGGAGTTCAATAGGAATTGATGCTGTAGAAGCTGAGGCTCCTGATCCTGATAATGATGGTTATTATTTACCACCTGCTTATCGTGATTGGGTAACTGGAGCGAATTTGTTGGAAATAAGAGATGAATTTGATAACAATATTCATGATGGTGTTGTTGATCACTTCGGACAATATGCTGATAGACCAGGTCCATTAGAAGATTATAAGATTCAAGTTCTAATATTCAATATTAGAGACGGGCTTTTTTATGATCCAATCAATGCTCCATGGTTTACTATAGGATATTTCTGGTCATATGCTAGTGAACTTAATAATGCAAACATATTTCACATGGATACATATCAGTGGTGGAGAAGACAAGGTGAGCCAACCACAAATTATTTTGGTCTCGGTCCTCTCCCACTACAATATGAAGGTACATTTGCACATGAATTTCAACACCTTGTACACCATGATGTCGATGGTGATGAATTATCTTGGGTAAATGAGGGATGTTCTGTATTAGCAGAGTGGATATGTGGTTATGGATTTCCCGCAGGACATATTTCAGAATACTTATTATATTGGTGGGATACTTCATTAGTGATTTGGCAAGGTACTTTAGCTGATTATGGAGTAGTGTTTTTATGGACATTTTATATGTGGGAACATTATGGAGGAGATCAGCTTATCTGGGATCTTGTTCATCATCAAGCTAATGGAATTGAAGCCTGGAACGACTTACTCACAAATCCTTTGTTTAATTATGGAAATGGAAAAGAATTTGACGATATATTCCAAGATTGGGCAATTGCAAACTATCTAGATGGAGAAGGAATTTATGGCTATGATGCATTGGATATTCCTTCTGCAGATACTGAAGGATGGGATATTGCTCAAACTCTATATCTATGGGAGCACAATAATCCAACATTATTTGACACAGAGGTACAAAATTATCCTAATTATGGATATAATTATCCATATGGTTCCTCTTTGCCATATGTTGTGAATTATGTTAAATTCTATAGGATTGGAGCACCATATAAGCTTACAGTTAATTTTGACGGTGATGATACATGTGGAGTCCCTGCTCACGAAGGCAATTATAAATGGCATTCAGGTGGAGATAGTTGGGCATGGTACAGAATGAGCCAATCATTTAATATACCTGAAAGTGGTGCAACACTAAAGTTCTGGAATTATTTTGAGATCGAGGAAGAATGGGATTTCGGTTACGTAGAAGTTCATGATATTACTACTGGCGAGTGGTATACACTTCAAGGAATTAGAACTGTTGATGATGTAGGTTTTAATTATCAAACTGATAATCCAAATTGCCCAGAAGGCTTAGAACCAACCGATTATTATGATGCTTCTAGGTGGTATGCTTTCACTGGTTCAAGTGGAGGTTGGTATCAAGAAGAGATGGATCTTACAATGTTTGCAAACCATGAAATAGAATTGTATTTTACCTATTGGACTGATCCATATACTCTAGAAGCAGGATGGTATCTTGATGAGATAGAGATCCCTGAAATTGGATTTATAGATAATGTTGAAAGTGAAGAACATGGATGGGTAGTAAATGATGGATGGTATAGAAGCAACATACTCTATGATAATAGTTTCACAGTAAATTTCATTGACTATATTAATGTATACGCAAATAACGGTAATTTATTAGCCTCTTCCTATGAATTAGAATTTATGGATGTTGATCCTGAAACTGAAATTGGTGTAAAAATTGCTCCATTAGTAGATAATGGTGGATTACAAACATATTCAATAATGATAGTTACTAACCAACCAGGATTTGAACATACTTTTGGTTCCTCCTACTCATTTACTGCAGAAGCAGATAAAATAGAAGACTATTCATGGTTATGGCGTTGGTTATTTGGCAATTGCGTTTAATAATCTTTATAATTTATATATAACTTTTTTTTTATTTTATTTCTTTATCAAAAAAATTATTCTGATGATCTAAATTATTGAAATATTAACTTTTTTTGATTGGGGAAGATTATACCATATTTCTTTTTATATGAATCTCATTAATATAATCACTCATTATTATCATCTCACTTTTTTTTTCTTTAGATTTTTGTCAATATTTTTATATGCTATTATCAAATTCTATATTAGCAAAAAAATAAATCATGACGTTATGAAATTATGGTACCTGTAATGGTCTGGGACCCAATAGAGCGTCTATTATGGGGAATAGCTTTAAGTTTTGCATTTTATTGTGGAATATATTATATTAATAAAGGAAGAAAAAGGGAAATTTTCAATGAAAAAATCATTTTATTTGGTTTTGCTAGTATTCTAATAGGTTTTGGATTTACTCTACTATTTACATTCTTTCAAATTTTATTTGTTCCAGGAAATTTAATTGATAATACATTTCGTGGTGATTATGAATTAACAGGAATCCCCTATGAAATTTTTGGAAAACTAAGTTATGTTTCTTTGGGATTATGTGGTATGTTCTTCATGTTGAGTTTTGATATCATTATAAAACGCACTAAATATCTTCCAACCATTGGCTTTTTTGTGCTAGTTATTATGGTGATCTTAGCTCCAACTCAAGATTTTGCCAGAACAGCATATAACTTTGGAATAACAATTGGTATGATAATCTTAGTCCCAATCGTATTATATTTATATACAAAATGGTCGCGTCTTGAATTTAAAGCTTTTTCAGCGTTTTTACTATTTGGTTATATCTTATTAAATATTGCTCTAAATTTAGCTAAAAAAGGCCATAAAGAACTTGATTTTTATCCACTTTCACTTAGTCCTAGTATGTTTATATTAGCATGCTTTTTTATATTATTTCCTTCACTTTTTAATCCAGAACGGATTTCTCATCATCCTTTATTTATTTGGATCTCCTATGCTTTTATCGCTGTACCAATTTTAACAATAATAACCATTCTTGATATAATTCTAGAGATTTACCCATATTTTATTATTATTATTACTGGGGGAACTATTTATATTTCTATATTATTTTATCTTGTAATTAGAGATATAAGATCTGACATAAGCACAAAAAGTCAAGAAAGAAAAAGAGATATTTTAGAACTATTCACAAGACCTGAAAATGTAACTGAGGAAGATGTAATTTTTCATAAAGAACGAAAGATTTGTTTAGTATGTAAAGGTAAGTTATCACGATCGATATATCTCTGTCCAGAATGCGATGCTATCTATTGTAAGAAATGTTCATCAATGTTAAGTACATTAGAGAATGCATGTTGGTCATGTAATGCTCCTTTTGACCCATCAAAACCGGTAAAACCATTTGAAAAAATAGATAAAGAACCAAAAATCATAGGGGTAAAAGAAAGTTAATAAATTGTGTGTCTAGCTATTTTACTTTATTGTCAAATAACAAAATAAAAATACCTTAATTCTTTTTCTATTCTATTCTTTATTGATATTTTTTAAAAAAGAAGAAAACAATTCAATATGAACAATGACATTCTATGAAGAAACCAGAGCCACTGATCTTACATTATCAGAAGTTATAGATTGTCTCAACATATTTTTTCCAGATATTGAAGAAAAGGATATCTCATTCTTTTATCATGGAACCTATAATGTGTTTGAAGTGAAAAACCAGTTCATTTTCAGGATTCCAGACAAAGCGTTTCGAAATCAGAAGGGTGTTGAATTAATTCAGAATGAAGTTAAAATGTTAAACCATATCCAGAAATATGTTTCTGTTTCAGTTCCAGATCCAATATATATTTCTATCGATCCAGAATATCCAGTTATGGGATATGAGAAAATAGATGGAGTTCCATTATCAAGAAAATTTAATAAAATTAGTAAAAGTAAAAGAATGGAAATTGCTGAAGAAATTGGTCATTTCTTAACAGAACTTCACTCCAAAGAATTATATCAAAACGCAATATTAAAGCAAATCGTTGATGTTGATTATTCATGTGAGAAATATAAACTTGAATGGAAGAATTATTTCAAAAATGTCCAAAAATTATTATTTCCTATTATGAATTCAACTCAAAAGAATTGGATAATAAATCTTTTCGATTCATTTTTAAATAATGATGCGAATTTTAAGTTTAAGCAATGTATCATTCATGGTGATTTTGATATCTCTAATATTGTCGTTGACACTGAAACATATAAGATTACAGCGATCGTTGATTTTGAGGAATCAAGAGTGTATGATCCAGCTGTAGATTTTATTTTTTATGAAGGAGGAAATGAATTTTTAAGAAAAACATTAACAAGCTATGAGGGATTAATTGATCCAAATTTTGAAGAGCGCATGAAATTTTTATATGGACGATCCTGTTTAGGATATATCGAATTTGGATTAAAAAATAATCTTGCAGATATGATTGATGTAGGATTTAAACTACTTGAAACGAGAATGGAAAAAATTCAGATATGAATTAGAAATTTAGGTTATAGTCTTTTCTTTTGAATAATATAATCAAAATAACTATCTCTCATCAATCGATCTTCTATTCTTTTATGTAATATTCTCTTTTCTTTGTATAAAATTTCAATCTCTAAATTATCAAAAAATCCATCAGATTCTTCATCAGTGAAAAAAGTGTGGAGAATTTTCTTATCTCCTTCAATCTGTAAGAATTCACCAGGGTTTTGTTCTTCTCCTTCACCACAATAATCTGAATCTATTGAGAGAAAATTAACGAAACAAAGACCTCCAGGTTTTAAAACACGAATCATCTCTTTTATAGCAGTTTTTATATCCTGTTTATTCATATGAAATATTGTATTCCAGGAATAAACATACCCGAAATAATCATTATCAAAAGGAATTGATCTAATATCACCCAATTGCATAGGTAATTTTAAATTGTTTTTTTTCGCATAATTTTTTGCCATATTTAGCCTTTCATCTGAAAATTCAATGCCAATTGTATCAAATCCTAACATAACAAAAAGAGTTTGTTTAGGATAAGGGCCACCTGAACCACAATCTAGAATTGGACCATTTATCTCAGAATCTGATATATAAGATAAAAAATTATAAAAGGGAGCAGGATATAACAATTCTTTTTGTATTTTCATAACTCAATTAAATTAGTATTATTAAAAAATTCATTTAATCTTGTTTTGAATGTTCAAAATAATAGAATTTTCTTTAAAATGATTTAATTTGTCTTTTTTTTCTTTATCCAATTGGGAATTCGGAAATCATTTATAACAATCGGTTCTCCTTGTTCCCAATCAGGATAAGGTTTAATATCTAAAATTGGAGTATTATCAAATGCATCGAGTCCTTTTACCCAAATAATGTTCTTTTCACGTTTAATCAACTCAACTATTGTTAACCCAATAGGATTGGGGTGAATTGGAGCTCTTGTAGCTAAAACACCTACTGGTTTAGTATCTAGTTTTGCACCTGGATGGTGTAGATAGTTTCTATTTTTGATTTTATCCAACCAAAAAATTATATAGATATGCGAAAAATCTTCAATCCCATCTAAAGCCTCAGTTAAATTTTCATTAATTAAAATCTTTGAAATTAAACTCCTGTCTCTATCATTTTCATCTTTTAACTGCCGTTTTACAAAACCAATTGGTTTAAGTTGGATTTTAGTCATATTTATGATTCCAATTTTTCAAGTACAATAAGATCTCCATCCCATTCGGGAATGAACAACTCATTATTAAAATAATCCATACTGCAGATTTTAGGAAAGTTCAATTTAAATGGATCTGCTTCATCCACAGAATTTCTATGGGAAGGAATAAAATCTGGGTTTCCTGCAATTGTACTAATAATTCGTTTCTTTTTTTTCTGTACAATCATACGGACAACATGATTATGTGTATCACCAATAAAAAGATTCCCTGCTTCGTCTAGTGATATTGACCAAGGCCCATCAAACTTTTCGTTTTCATCTGAACCAAGAGTAGCTTTTTTAGCTGACCCTCCATCCCCAGAATATCCTGGTTCACCGGTTCCAACAATTGTTTCAACAATTTGATCTCCAATATTAACCATCCTAACCGCATAGTTTTTGCTATCAAGTACATATAAATTCTCATCTGGTCCAATTCGAATGTCATAAATCCAATTAAATTGAGCATCTTTAAATTCCACTTTATCTATTTGAAATCCTGCACTTTCATCACCCAATATTACTTTCACCTTTCCCGATCTATCAAATTGCCATATACGACAGCCAGTAATCTCATTTAGCCAAAAATTCCCCTCTTTATCAAAAACACAATTTCCTATGTCTTTTAAACCATGCTCTTTCATATCTATAAATAATTCACCCCTTTTTTCATTAGGAAATAACCTAAATATTTGATTGTTCCCTCCACTTGATACTAATAAAGCTTGATCTTTTGGAGATTTGGATACATACATTGGATTTTTTAAATCAAGATCAATGTGGTTATTGCTAAGTCCAGGATTCATAGAACCAGCAGTCCATAGAAACTCATCTTTTTTGGTAATTTGACCAATCCACCCGTTTTCATGTCGCAGAATATATAAATTCCCTTCAAAATCATGAAAACCAAATTGAACATAACCATTATGCCATGTAATATCGTCTGTAAAATTAAAAATATATTTAATTTTCCATTCCATTAGGGACCCTCAATAATTTTCAAAATAAATTATAGTTTATTTAATCAAGCATAGTAAAAAAATGACTAGGTCAAAAGAATAACCAATCCCCTTTTTTTTATCTAAAGAAAAAAATCTTGATAAAGTTCTGCCTTAGGATCGACTGCATATTTAGTAAAATCAGTTATTCCTTGCTGTTTGAGGATTTCTTCATCAATAAAAAAATTCCCAGTGCATTCTGTACTAAGTTTTATAAGAATAAAATATGCTGCATCAGCTACAATCTCTGGTGTTCTTGAATGTTTAATTGAAGATTCCCCACCTAATAAATTTCTTACTGCAGCAGTTGCAATTGGTGTTCGGGGCCAGAGTGCATTTACTGCGATTCGGTCTTTTTTGAATTCTTCAGCCATTCCTAAAACACACATGCTCATTCCATATTTAGCAATTGTATACGCTACATTGTTTTTGAACCATTTTGGATCCAAATTTAAAGGGGGAGATAAATTTAGTATATGTGGATTTTTAGCTTTTTTTAGATAAGGAATACATAATTTTGAGCATAAAAATGTTCCACGTACGTTAACAGAAAGCATTAGATCAAATCTTTTCATCTCAAGTTTTATAGTAGGGGATAAATTTATTGCACTAGCATTATTTACGAGAATATCTATTCCTCCAAATTCCTCAACTGTTGCACTAACAGCTGTTTGAACTTGATCTTCGAATCTAATGTCTGTGATACAAGCAAGACCATTTCCTCCGGAAGCGTTAATATCATCAACAGCGCTATAAACTGTTCCCGGCAATTTTGGATGCGTTTCTTTAGTTTTTGCAACTACCGCTACATTTACTCCATCCTGAGCTGCTCTTAAAGCAATTGCCTTTCCAATCCCTCTACTAGCACCCGTTATAAAGAGTGTTTTTCCTTTTAAATTTGACATTTAGATCATTTAAACTTCTAATTAAGTATTATAGCTTGTATTGTTATTTCTTATTTTAATCAATCTTTTATAGTTTTTATTAATAATTCATAAAAAAAAGGTTTAAACAGCATATTTTTGTTTTTTATTATAAATAATGACTGAATTAAATCCTTCAAAATTACATGTTGTCTATAAAGACCGCATTGATATAGATAAATTGCAAATTCCTCGTAAATATACCTTAACTCACTCAGATGCAACAGGAGATCTATTCCTTACAATAGGATCTGATTATGATAATGAACAAATATCAGGGTTCTATACAAAATTCATGAGGGATGAAGTATTGGCAGAATGGCAAGAGATAGATAATGAATATGAACTTCACTTCTTTCTTCATGTTAGTGGAGGTTTATGTTTCGGATGGGCAGGAATGAGAGATAAAATCTTTCGACATCATTTACCTTTAGTCTTGCAAGCTATAAAATATGGAGATAAGGAACTTTTTGATAAAAACCCCTCTCTAAATGATTCAAAAATCATTATTCATTTTCAGTCAAAAAGAAAGAAATATGATAAAATAGAGAATTTTGGTCGATGTAAAGAGATTCAATGTTAAAAATTATAAATTCCTTATTCTTTAATATTAAGATTTATAATTATATCAATTAATCTAAATTTAAATTATTACCAGAGCCTAATTAATATCTAATTATTTTAATTTATAATATGAATACAATAACTGATTTAGTAGAACAAGGATATAACAAAATTGCGGAAGATTATTATAATCATAGAGATTTGAATAAATTTGAAAGTGAACTAGAGAAATTCGCATCATTGCTTCCAAATAATGCCCATATTTTGGATTTAGGATGTGGAGCAGGTATTCCTACGGCAAAATTCTTAGTAGAAAAAGGAATTAAAGTAACTGGTATTGATATTTCAGATACTATGTTAAATTTTGCTCGACAGATTGTACCCAATGCTGATTTCATCAAAATGGATATAAACGAATTAGATTTTAAGGATAATTTCTTTGATGGGCTTGTTAGTGTTTACACTCTTTTTCATATTCCAAAGATTAAGCACTTTGACATTTTCAAGAAATTTTATAAAGTTTTAAAATCTGGAGGAATCTTAATGATTAATACTGGTGTTTCCGAATCAGAAGGAACAAGTGATTTTTATGGAGTTCCAATGTTTTGGAGTAATTATAGTCCTCAAACTACTCTCGATCTTGTAAAAAAAGCAGGATTCTCAATAATTTCTGAAGGCATTTTACAACGAGGTGGTGAATATCAATATTGGATTTTTGGAAAAAAGACAAAATCATAAACTTACTTTTAGAATTATTATCTATTTTAATTGTTATTCTATAATTTAAAGATGGAATCTTTTTTTGTACAGCAATGTTCATAATGAGTAAGTTTTTAAAATTCATCCAAAAAAAATTTTAATAAAAAAGTGAAAATAGATGGAAGAGAGAATAGATTCTGATATAACATTCCCATATTTAAGAAGATTTAACTTAATAATGGGGTTTTTGCATCTGCTTCAGGCGAGTTTAATGCTTACTTTAGCACTAGTAATTCCCACAATAAGGGATTTTTCACTGCCAATTACAACTGCATTTTTGGAATTTGTTGACCCTCCTGGCATATTAGTCCCAAACTATACTCAATTAGGTTCTCTTCCCGTAGGGGTATTAGTTTCATCATTTCTATTTATATCATCAATTGCTCATTTCTTAATTGTTTTACCTCGAGTTAATGATTTTTATAATGATAAACTAAAACAGGGAATCAATTATTTCAGATGGTTTGAATACGCATTTAGCTCATCTATAATGATTGTTCTCATTTCAATGTTCTTCGGAGTATATGATCTAGGAAGTTTGATTGTTATATTTGCTATCAATGCAACTATGAATTTACTAGGCCTTATGATGGAAATCCACAATCAAACTACTGAAAAAACAAGATGGACGGCGTTCTATATAGGAGTATTTGCAGGAATTATTCCATGGGTCATTATTTTGATATATTTATTTGGAAATGGTAGTTTCGGTGAGATTCCTTGGTTTGTTTGGGCTATCTTTGGTTCATACTTCTTTTTCTTTAATACGTTTCCAATTAATATGATCCTACAATACAAAAAGAAAGGAAAATGGAGAGATTATCTATACGGAGAAAGAGGATACATACTTTTGAGCTTAATTTCTAAATCTCTGTTGGCATGGCTAGTATTTGCTGGAGTATTGCAACCTGCTTAACTAATAAATATTTAAATTCCTAACATTTTTTTATTTTAAATTAGATTATCATTGAATATAACTATCTTTTAATTTTTATAACATGAAGATATTAGAAAATCTAAAAAAAAAATTACCAGATTATTAAGATAAAAAATTATTTAGATGGTGGGTTATAATCAGATTGCTTAATTCCAAGTTCTTCAAAAATAGGGATTAATAATCTATTGTAGAAATCTTGGATATGTAGGACTTTACCCAGGTAAAAATAGAGAAATTCTTGAACCTTATAGTTGATTTTATTAATATCTATAAAATTATAATCTGCTTTAATCTTAATTTTATCTAAATTCAGCGGAGATAATTGTTTTATGATTAAAAATTGTATAAATTGAGTAAAAGTGGATTCAATTAGTTTTTCTTCCTCTTCAGTTAGCTCATATGTTTCATGGGTTATTTTATTACGTAATTTATCCACATTTTTAACTAATATTTCAAGATTATTTGGTAAATTTAGTTCTTCTATCTTTTGAACTACTGATTTATTATTCTGGTCTTCAACTTGGGAATCCAAGTAATCTAATAAAGTCGAGTAAAAATGGATTAAAAATTTAAAAGCATCAATTGATTTATTCTCTTTCCATTTATTATATGAGTTCCCCCATTGACTGAAATTAACCTCATCTAAAGCATTTTTAATATTTCTCTTGATTTCATCAACCTTCTCGACAAAATAGTCTGAGAAATCCATATATGGTTTTTCATTTGGTTCAAATTGATACTTATATATCTTACCAAACTCTTTAATAGCACCAAATTTCTTAATGAGAGAAGGATCCTCTAATATTTCTTTTTTACCAGTTTCAGCAGCAAACTTTATTAAATACCTACATTCAGGGCAGTAAGTCACATAAGATCCTCGAATAGAAGTATATGGTTCAAGTTTAATTTGATGTTTGTCATTCTCAAACTCTATAATTTCCCCTTTTGATGCAATTGGATCAAGACTAGTCTTTTCATAATGGAAAGATTCTGGAATGAACTTTGAACCACACACGGGGCATTTAACTTTCTCTCTTTTTGGAGTCATATGTTTTCACCAATTTTTTTTGCTTTAGAAACCTAAGTTACTAAATAATAAAGACTTAAATTTAGATTTATTGAAAAATTTTATCTACCTAGCGAATAATTAATAAAAGGATTCTCTAAAATTTAATATGACAAATTATTTAAAAAAATTGATTGCTATTTGTTTCTTAGTGTTATTCATCAATTTAGGATTTATTATATTTAATCGAGAAGTTTACTATAATTTAAATAATCTAATCATTCTAATCAGCTTCACACTCATCTTAACTCTTGATATTGCATTAAGACCTATATCCAAGGATAAAGATAAGTTCAAGTATCCCATAATTTCAATAATTCTATTTTTACTACTTCCTTTTTTATCAATAATACCTTATCTTGAATTTAAGCTGATTATCAAAATCTATTTGATTTTTTGGGATAATTTTTTTGTATATCTTTTTGCATTACTTATTCTTGTTATTGGTGGTGGTGTTTTATTATACAGTAGAATACTCCTTGGAAAGTATGCATCTAGTAAAATTGTTATTGAAAAAGATCACATCTTAATCACAAATGGAATTTATAACTTTATCAGACACCCAATTTATCTTGGTATGCTTCTTGTTTTTTTCGGTTATGCATTATCATTCAAATCTATTATATCTGCTATTTCTTTCTTGGTATTATTCTTTGTTATTTTTAATAACAGAATGAATTTGGAGGAACAATTACTGAAAGAGAAATTTGGCACCGAATATGAGGATTATTTGAATAAAACAAAACGAATCATTCCTTACATTTATTGATTTACTTAAAAAGCGAAAAATCATGGATAAAAGAGGAAAACAAATAATTTATATAAGTCAATGTCTACTTAATCAAAATTTAAGATTTCCTGGTATTGCTGTAAAACCTGGAGCCATTTCTGAGCTTTTATTACCATTAATTAATAATGGAATAGGGATTGAATCATTACCGTGCTTAGAACGATTAGGTTGGGGCGGAGTTGGAAGAAATACTTTTTATAAATATCTTCCATTGGTTAAAATGAACCTAAATTCATGGAAATTTCCATTAATCAAGATTTTCCTAAGAATTTGGTTAAGAAAGTTTAGAATACTGTGTAAGAAAGAAGCAAAAAAATTTTTCTACAGATCTTAAATTACACCAAATCAGGTTATTCAATTATAGGAATTATTACTACTAATGATAGCCCCACTTGTGGATATACAAAAACCATCAATTTCCTTGAAATTATCCAAAAATTTAATGAATTAGGTATCCAAGATGAAATTGAAAATCCTACACTTAAAAAATTGAAAGATATAATTCCGAGTATTTGTGAAAACGGAACTGGTTATTTCATAGCAGAAATTATAAAGTTATTAAAAAACAGTGAAATGAATATTGAGATTATCGGTTTCAATATCTGGAATAATTTACATGAAGAGGCTCAAAGGGTTTTAGGTAGATTAAATATTAAAACTTAATATTTCATTGATTATTACATTTTAAAAGTTTTATTTTCTTCGAGACTTTCAGGAGGCCAACCTCGAGGTGTTTGATAATCTCTAATGAAGCGAAAATCACATATATCTGATCCAGCAGCTATTGTTTTATTTCTTTTAAATCCTATTCCAAACGCTCTCATTCTAGCATAGTCACACAAACATATATAAGGAGCAATTTCTTTAGCATTTTCCTTATCTAAAAGTTTTAAACATCCACATTCAGTAAAGTTAAATCCATAATCAAATGATTTTTCATCGCTTTCTACAAAAACTCCAAGCCAATTTTCAGGATATAGACGTTTTTGGCTCTCATTTAGCCAATATTCCCAATAATTTTTCAATTTTTTAGAGAAAATTGCTCTTCGATATAAGAATTTTTTGAAAAAGGAAATGGATTGAGCAGAATTTTCAGCGATATCATAAATTATTTTTCCAATTTCTCGCTTAGTTAAGTTTAGAGATTTACAGGCTTTGTATAGTGCTATTGTTTCCGCAGATTGAATCATTAGGGGTGTAAAAGGAGATTTATCACCTCCAACATATGGGATTTTTACAAGAAGGTTTTCAAGCTCTTTATAAGTATTTTCTATGATTTTTTCTACAATTTCTATGTCATAATTTGGTAAAGCTATTTTTTTGGCAACTTTGACTAACGAGTTAAATTGTTTTAGAATTTTCTTTTTATTTTTTATGTAGTAATCTTTATTTTCCTCATTGTCCATTATTTGATGATTCATTTTCCTTACTCCTTATAAATAGATTAATATAGAATAATATGTCTAATCGTTATAAAAACACAAGTTACTTCTTAATTAATTCAGGAATTTTAGTTTTATTATTAAAAAAATGTTAAGATAGTAATATTTGACTATTTAAAATTTCTATTTGAAAGATTTTAATTTCAATTCAAACTTTTAGTTTAAATTCTATAAAATATTAAGATTAATATCTTGCCAGAACTTCCGGAAGTAGAGACTTTCAAACGATATCTAGATAGAACATCAAAGAATCAAATAATTAAATCAATAAAGATAAAAGATATCAGAGTTTTGAATGTTGACAAATCCATTTTGGAAGAGTTAGTAATAAATAATAAATTTGAATCATCTACTCGACATGGTAAATATCTTTTAGTTAAAATTGGAAATGGATATTTAATATTGCATTTTGGAATGACTGGAGATCTAAAATATTACAATAGAGGAGAAGAAGAGCCTAAGTATAGTAAGGTAATATTTCGGTTTGAAAATGGTTTTAATTTAGCTTATATATCTTTAAGGATGTTTGGATACTTGGATACATCAAAAACAATCGAGGACTTTATTAAAAAGAAGAAATTAGGTCCAGATGCTTATAAAATGAACTTTGATGATTTCAAAAAAGCTTTGAAGAGAAGGAGTGCTATATTAAAAAATGCATTATTAAATCAAAGTTTTGTTGCAGGTATCGGAAATATCTATTCTGATGAGATCTTATTTAAAACTAAATTAAATCCTAAAGCAACATTAGATTCTCTTGATGAAGACAAGACAAAAGAGCTTTTTGATTGCATTAAAGAAGTGTTAGAATTCGGAATTGAAAAACAAGGAGATCTAAATACTTATCCAGATTATTTCTTAATACCTCATCGTAAAAAAGAAGAATATTGTCCGATATGTAACCATGAGCTTGAAAGATTAGAACTTTCAGGTCGGCATGCATTTTACTGTCCCAATTGTCAAAAGCTTTAGCTTATTTACTAATTCATAAAACTTAATCTAAAATCCATTTATTTTCTAAAATAGTTAAATTTTTGAGACTTCTATAAATTATATTTTATAATATCCAATAGGTTTAGATTCAATAAAGTTTGAAATGATTAGAATGGAGAAAGAAGAATTATTGCATTGTCTCAATTGTGGCAAAAGAATTGATCCTGGAACCAAGGGTAGTAATAACTTCTGTGCTGAATGTATTTTAGGACTAGATTTCCAAATTACTGATCTACAGCATAAAGAAGTTGATATTTATCTACAGAAGATACTAGATTTTTTTATTTCAGATGTAAATGTTGCTTTTAGTAAAGATCCGGCTGCTAAATCTCTCATAGAGGTATTAACAAGTTACCCTGGAATAAAAGCTATTCTTTTGTATCGAATTGCACATTTTTTTTGGAAGATCGGAATGCCATTTATTCCTAGATATATATCTGAGATTGCTAGAGAGCTTACTGGTATTGAGATCCACCCAGGTGCAGAAATAGGGAGTGACTTTTTTATAGATCATGGAACTGGATGCGTTATTGGTGAAACCACGGAGATTGGGAACAATGTTACCATATTTTCAGGTGTTGTATTGGGAGGTACGAACATCAAACCCGTCAAAAGGCATCCTACTTTAGGAAATAATATTGTAATAGGGACAGGAGCTAAAATTTTAGGACCTGTTAAAATTGGTGATAATGTAAAAATTGGAGCAAATTCAGTAGTGGTTACTGATGTTCCATCAAATTCTGTAGTGGTGGGAGTCCCTGGTAAAGTTATTACAAGAGAAGGTGAAAAAATCGAGAAAATAGATTTACGTCATGGTGATTTACCTGATCCTCTCACACTTACAATAAAAAGTCTGGATCAAAGGTTAAAACAATTAGAGAGTAAGATTTTAACTGAAAAGGAAAAGAAAAAAGAGGATTTTGAAATTTATTTTGGAGAATATGGAGAAGGTATTTAAAATCTATTGGTTATCATTTTTGATAATAATTTATGATGCTTATGAGTGTATATAATAATATAATTGAAACAATAGGGAAAACCCCCTTAGTAAAATTAAATCGAATTGCTGAAAAGATAAAGCCTTCCATTTATGGAAAGTTGGAATTTTTTAATCCTGGAGGTAGTGTAAAAGATAGAATTGCATTGTCTATGATTGAAAAAGCAGAAGAGGAAGGATTGATTGTCCAAGATACAGTTATTGTAGAACCAACCTCCGGAAATACGGGAATAGGTTTAGCCCTTGTTTGTGCAGCTAAAGGGTATCATTTAATCCTTACAATGCCGGATAACATGTCTATGGAAAGACGACAAATACTTAAAGCATATGGAGCTGAAATAGAATTAACCCCTGCATCAGGAGGTATGAAAGCTGCGATACAAAAAGCAGAAGAAATTTCGAAAAAAAAAGGAAATGTATTCATTCCTCAACAATTTAAAAACATAGCTAATCCCGAAATTCATCGAAGAACTACAGCCAAGGAAATATTTAATGACTTAGCAGGGCAGATTGATGGATTTGTTGCAGGTGTAGGAACAGGTGGAACAATAACAGGAATTGGCGAAATCTTAAAAGATAGAGTTGGTGCGCGTCTAAAAGTCTACGCTGTTGAACCTAAAGATTCACCAGTTTTATCTGGAGGAGAGCCTGGACCTCATAAAATACAAGGGATAGGCGCGGGATTTATTCCTGATGTATTAAATAGAGAAATAATCGATAAAATTATAACAGTAGAATATGAAGATGCCCTTGATACTGCTAGAAAATTAGCTAAATTAGAAGGTATATTTGTTGGAATCTCCTCTGGAGCAAATGTTTGGGCGGCACTAAATGAAGCTTCAAAAGATTTTGAAAAAGGAGAAAACATTGTTGTAATTATATGTGATACAGGAGAAAGGTATCTCACAACTGAATTATTTAATATTAGTTAATTAAAATTTTCTTAAACGAATTTCAAGGATTCACTAATTAATTCTCTAAGACCAGGAATATTAACATCCTCAAACGTATTTATACACAAGCAGGATTTCTTAAATACAATTGAAGAGATTAAAGAAAAAATATTGATATCATAAAATAGATAAAATTGAGGAGGGTTATGGTCTATGGATCCTTATGTAGATGATGAAATTAAACGAAAGAAAAGAAAAAATGATCCAGAGGATATAAATAATCTTTTATCAACATTCAAATCAGCAATTATGAGTCTTTCAGAAAGTGCAATCGAGGAGTTTAAAGTAGGAGAACTAAAAAGAGTATTAATAGAAGGAAAAAAGGGTATACTAATAATACAAAGAAATGGTAAAGATATAAAGTTAGTCAATGTAGAGAATAATGAATCTTTGGGAAAATTTTTTTGTGAAAATTGTGGCTATAAATTGAAAAAAGATCAAAAATTTTGTCCTTGGTGTGGAAAGAAAGTTTAATATTTTATAAATTTAAAGAGTAAAGTTTTAATTTTAAGTATAAACCATAAAACTATGATTCTTTTTCAAATTTTAGCAATTTGTGGAATGCTTAGTCCAATTATCTACACTGCTATGTGGGTTATTATTGGATCACTACAATCAGGTTATAGTCATATTCGAGATGATATTAGTTCCTTATTTGCAGTTGGTGCACCTAACAGGCGTTTAGCTCAAGCATTTATAATAACAGAAAGTGTTTTGTTGCTTGCATTTTTCATTGGATTATTTGGAGGGATTACTGACGGCGGTGGTTCTATTCTTGGACCAGTTTTATTATTAGTTAGTTCAATTTTAGGAGTCCTAATTGCCCTATTCTTTCCTCTTGATGAGGGAGGTGAATTTACCACTTATAAAGGAAAAATGCATATAGCATTTGTGGTTCTAATGGGAATCTTCGCAATTGCTGGGATGATAGTATTATGGCTTCGATTACAAACTGTACCCGCGTGGAGTAGTTTTGCGATTTTTTCACTTATTTCGGCAATATTTTCCTTAATAGGTGTTATCATCTCAAGTATTTTCGCTGCAGGAAAGTATAGAGGCATTATCGAAAGAATAATGGTTACACCTTTTCAACTCTTCTACTTCGTTCTAGGGATGATGGTATTTCTGAATAATTAATTATTTTTATATCAATTTTTATTTTTAGGACCACCTTTTGAACCCTTTAACTTTATCCCATCAATTTTTTTAACTTGTTCAATAAAATGGGGATCAATATCAACCGCATTTTTATAAATTCGAGAAAGGAATAAAGTCATCCAAGGAGATGGTTCTTTTTTCTGTCCAAAAGAATAATCTTTAAAATATAGATAAACAGATTTAGGAATAAACACACCATTTGAAGTGAATTCTAACAAACTAACCGCAGTTAATTCACGGAATGCTTGAGTTTTGATTAAAGAGGGATAGTGTCTAACAGCATCTAAAACAGTTCCGATATTATACCAAAAAAAAGGTGCTCGAGGTAAACGAAATTTCTTACCATGTCCAAACATATATGGTTTTTCTTCTGATCTTCTGTTCCAACAATTTAATAAAGACAGACCGGCATCAATTAAGCCTTT
>JBHLNK010000050.1:0-14759 GCA_048941625.1 Promethearchaeota archaeon
TTTTGTCTTTTTTAATTATTTTTGTGAATTCGTATAAATCTAGAATTTTAATTCTATTCCATGATAAATCTTGATTGAACAATAGAATTGAGATCCAATTTTGCTGAAACTCTAATTTCAGATAAGTTTATTCAAATTAGCTTCGTTATTACCCACAATTCATAACGCTTAAATTTAAAGAGTAATTATTCTAAACAATAAATCATCACATAAAACCAAAAAACTGATAAAATTGAATAAAAAAGACACTTTAATAGGCGTTTTACTAATAGCTATAGTGGGAATATCTGGAGGATTAGGATATTTACTTATAGCTGGACCCGAGATTTTTGGTCCACCTCCAGAAGGACCTACAAATCTATTTGGTCTCCCTGATGATTGGAGTACGGCACCAAATGCTTCATCTTTTATGATTTATAATCAAACTGGAGCTTCTATAAGAGTTACCTTAGCAGACATTTTAGATGGAGTTGCTTTAGCTATTGAAGAGCAAGCAGCAGGGGGTGCTGAAATTAATGAGTATAAAGATGTAATTTATCCATATACATTTTTAGATCCGGTATCAGGATACTATATAACTGGGGTAGACTTATTGGATATTTTAGAAAAATATGATACTCCTTTTGGTTGGGATTTAACAATTACATCTAATTATGGACACAGTTTAGAACTTACAACAGGTGAGATTATTGCTAGAATGTATCATGGAACAGAAGATCCTATTATTGTAGCTATTGCGGTAAATAAACAGTGGCTAGCCGAATCACCATTAGCACCAAGTTGGGGAAATTTTACATTCATTGGAAAACAATACCCCTCAGTTATATATGATATAAACCAAATCGAAGTCATGAGCAATTGGACGGTAGAAGTTGTTGTAGACGATAATGTTGAATATCAGATTGATCTAAATAATATGCAATTAAATGAATATGACGATGAATATCATTATGATAGAGATGATTGGTGGGATTTTCATAGACATTACTGGGGACGCAATATTTCAGAAATTATCTCTCATACTTCTGCATCAGGAAAAAACTATACTGTTAGGTTTTGGTCCGCCGATGAATGGGCTACACCATGGCCATATGGCGGAAAAAAAGAGCCAAGATATAATAATACACATATTGAAGAAGGAATCACACCTCCTTATCCTCAATGGGCTGATGGATATTTAAACACAACTGCAGATTTAATTAATGCAACGCAGGTTCCAATGTATAAGAGTAATCTTTTAATGGCTTTGGTATATGCTGATCAAGAATTGGGAGAAACTGGGCAGGGGATTACTGATCCAATTTGGCCATATAGGCGAATGTGTGGTTACCATCGAGGTCCATTCTACATAATTATTCCAGGAAGGCCAAGAAATACATATCTTTCACACATAGTTCGAATAGAAGTTTCTTCATATACTGGTCCAATCCCACCTGTTTTCGAATTATAAACATAAATAATTTATTTTTTTTTTAATTCAAGATTTCAAATCATAAGTTATAGAAACACATGTCAAATAGAAAAATACTAAAAAATTTCATATTAATTTTTATAATTCTAACAATGATTAGTACAATAATTCCGGTTAGTACAGCATTTCCTCCCGACGGGGATTGTAAAGACTACCACAATGTTAGATATATTATTCCATATTACGAGAAATCTGCTAATATAAACTTAGATGGTATTGCATACGAAAATTTTTGGAGAGATCACTCTAATCAACAAGAAAATGGATCTTCAATAATTCCTTTAGCATCCGAATCTTATGGACCTAATTTCATGGTTGTTTATCTTAATATAACATTTGTAAGAACAGATACTTATCTCTTTATATTATGTGAATGGTTAGACAACTCAACTAAACCAGATCTTGGGACAAATATCTATGATGGACTTTATTTTTGTTGGAACATAAATGTACCAAACTTTTCAGCATACTTTACTAGCGGGATGAGCACTCTAGAAATGGGTGGTGGTGATGTCGATAGTTGGGACTGGTCATGTTTATCTTTGTCCCCTCCAAATGGATCATCATATTTCTGTCGGGATCTTTGCTTTGGTATTTATGGATGGTATGATCCAAGTTTAGAAACAGAAGATGTAGAAATCGCTTATACATATAGAACAGATCTCTCTTATACGCTTGAGATCAAAAGAAAATTAATTACAAAGGATATTTATGATGTTCAATTTGATCATTCAGGGGTTTATAAGTTTAATATGGGAATAATGAATGATGGGACCCATGAGGACCATCTAATCTCTTGGACTCATGCATTAGTTATAGATATCCCTATCTCACCAATAGCGATTCATAGTTTTAATATTTTCATAATTTTATCTTTCTTAGCACTAATAATATTAATTTTAAATAAAAGAATTAAAATTTCAACTAAAAGCAATTAAATATAAGTATGGAGAGTAGAAATTTCTATATATTAATTTCAGGAATAATCATTGGAATGTCTGTTTTTTGGTTGAGTCTTTATGCATTTATTATATTAGATATTGATCCTTTCTACAATCTTAAAAACATTTTTGGTGGAGAGGATACAATAGTTCTTACAATTAAAGGAAATGTTAACAGAGAAGTACAACTTTCTGTGTCGGATCTTAAATCTGATCAATATGAACAAGTAATAGATAAAACTTTTCATTTTGTAAATGCTATTGGAAGTGAATATGATGAGATATATTCTGGGGCTTCTCTTTGGAGTGTTTTAGAAGTTGAAGATATTCTCAATGAGGATTCAACTAGTTTTCTTTTTATAGGAGGAGATGGTTACTGGGCTGAGACCTATTTACCTTTAAGTTTAGCACAGAACTATTCCAATCAAATAATTATTGCATATGAAAAAGATGGAGAACCAATCTTTTTTGATGGACCTCTTAAAAGCGTTGTTGATCATGAACTAATTCCTGATAAAGC
Source organism: Promethearchaeota archaeon (assembly GCA_048941625.1). Classification (GTDB taxonomy): domain Archaea; phylum Asgardarchaeota; class Lokiarchaeia; order Sigyniarchaeales; family SOKP01; genus Loki-b32. The sequence goes on from JBHLNK010000050.1 coordinate 2,933, forward strand.
TAATACTCATTATGCCATTAAATATTTAAAAACTATATTAATCCAATAAATTTTTAATCAAAATAAGGAAAAAATAAATGGATCTAACTGAAGAAAATCCTGAGGGAAGCTATAAACCTTCAGGATATTTACAGGAAAAAACAAGAAAATTAATGCTTTTAGATCTCCTTTATTCGACTATAATTGGTGTTATGGGCGGAATCATTTCCAGTTTAATTCCATTTAGTTTATTAATAAAAGTTTGGTATCCATTAACTGGTGGCACTCAGTTAGTAAGTGGTCATCATGTAATGTGGGCATCAATAGTGTATGGTTTAACTAAAAAAAAATCTACAATAATAATTACAATGACTACAAAAGGTATTTTAGAGTTTTTGCTCGGAGATCCTTGGGGATTATTAATCCTATTAGTAAATATTATGGAGGGTTTTTTCTTAATAGCAGGCTTTATTTTAATGGAAAGAATAGGAGAAGGTGAAACTAAACTTGGATGGGGAATTGCTGGAGGTCTCGGTAACTTTTTTCAAGCACCTCTTTTTTGGATTATAAATCAACGTTGGTACTTACATTGGATACTTTGGGTTTTAGCTTTTATGTTTGCTTTTATCTCTGGAATCTTAATTACGGGATTATTAGGTAGAGCGATAAAAAATTACCTAATAAAAGCAGGAATACCAACAACCTTCTAAGGGAGGTGTTATATTTTAATTCTAAAAATAATCTAGCTTTAGAGTTTGAAGATTTTTCATTTATTTATGGAAATAACAGAACTCAAAAAGCTGTTCTTTCAAATATTTCTTTTAAATTGGAAGAAGGAAAAGTATTAATTTTAGCAGGCCCAAGCGGAAGTGGAAAATCTACTTTATCCTATGCTATAAATGGTATAATTCCTTGGCGTCAAAAAGGTTTAATAAAAGGAGATGTCAAATTATTTGGTAAAAGTATTTGGGATTATAATTTTTCAGAGATTTCAAATTTAGTTGGATTAGTAAAACAAAATCCAAATGACCAATTAATAACTTTTAATGTGAAGGATGAGATAGCATTTGGTCTTGAGAACCTTAACCACCCTCGTGAAGAAATAGAAGAGCGAATTAGTGATATCTCAAAAGTAATGGGAATAGAAAATTTACTAGATCGAGATATTGAACAGTTAAGTGGGGGGCAAAAACAATTAGTCGTCTTAAGTTCTTTTTTAGTCATGTATCCAAAAATCCTAATTCTTGATGAACCAATCGCTTTCTTGGATCAGCAATCAGAAAGTCTTTTGTTAAATAAACTAAAAAGTCTAGTTAAATCAAAGAGCTTTTCATTGACATTAATAATAATCGAACATAGACTGTCAAGAGTTATGAGTATTGCTGATAAATTAATAGTTTTAAATGATCAAGGTAAAATTTCATTAAAAGGAGATCTTAATACAATTTTTAATCATAATTTTGAAGATTTACGGTCTAATAACGTTAGAGTTCCCTGGATAATTGATGTATATTATGATTTCTTAAAAATGAGAGGAAATGAAGAAGACTGGAGTTATCCAACAACATTTCAAGAATTTTTAGAGAAAATTCAATATTTAGATCAAAATGATTTACAAAAATTATATCAAATTGTTATGGATAAAGAAATACAGCCAAAATCCTTACTCAAATATGATGAATTTGAAAAATATATAAAATTTAAGGATATATATATAAGACCCTTAAAAGATTTTGAAGAAAAGCCAAAAAAAATAAAATATGAAATCAAAAATACAATTTTAGAAACACAAAATCTATCTTTTAAGTATCCCAATAGTGGAATTGTTGCATTAAAGAATTTAAATTTAAAAATAGATAGAGGAGATTTCATAGGATTAGTTGGTCCAAATGGCTCTGGAAAGACCACCTTATTATATCTACTGGCTAATTTATACGAACCTACCTCAGGAAAAATTATTTACTATGGTAAGAACTTAGAAGATATTAATCAATATGAATATGCTAAAAACATAGGATTTATTTTTCAAAATCCAGAAAATATGATTTTTAGACCTAGTGTTGAAGAGGAATTAATTTATGGGCCAAAAAATTTCGGTTTATTAGATAATATTAATCCTTCATATATTTCTAAACTTTTACAGTTAATAGGGAAAGAAGACTCCAAACAAAGTCCATATAATTTAAGTTGGGGTCAGAAAAGGAGATTAAATCTAAGTTCTATATTTATATACAATCCTGAGATAATATTGTTAGATGAACCATTTATAGGACAAGATCAAAGAACTATTGACTCTTTAATTGAGACACTTTATATTGAAAATAAAAGAGGAAAAACAATTATTATATCTTCTCACGATTATCATCTTCTTTTAAAGTACACTAAAAGAATTATTGAATTAAATAAAAATGGTAATCTCCAAGATTATGATATTAGCCACAATTATTTTCTTAAACATAGAAATTTAGGTCCCATCATCTTAATAGATGAAATTAAAAATAAATTAAAGCAAAGAGCTAATGAAGAATAAAAATAAGAATTTAGATCATAGACTATTTACATTTGCATTCTTTCCTGGTACCTCTTTAATGCATAAATTAAATCCAATTTCTAAGATAATGTTTTTAGTGCTTCTTACGATATTAATTTTTATTATTAGAAGTTTGATTTTATTATCTACAATATTTATTTTGATTGTTATATTAGCCCTTGTTAGCAATATTTCTCTTAAAAATCTAATTCGAAAACTTAAGTTTATTATAATCATCCTTTTTATCAGTATAATTTTAAATATCTTCTTTAATGCAATTCCAAGTAACCAAGAAACAGTTTTGTTTTATCTTTTTAATATACCATATCTACCAATAAGAAGATTAGCAGTATATTACGCTTTAAGAGCATCTATTATTGTATTAATATTATACAGCTCTACAATAATTTATACTAATACAACCTCACCAAAAGACTTCTTATATTCACTTGTAAAGTTAAAATTACCATATAAATACTGTTTTTCATTGATGGTTGGAATGAGGTACATTCCATCAATCGAACAAGAAGCGAAAACTATTGCATTAGCTCAAAAAGCACGAGGTTTTGGTCTTGAAAAAGCAAACTCTGTAAAGAAAGCATATAAATTAATTTTTGAAAGATTAGTTGCCACATTGATCTCAATTCTTAGAAAAGGGCATATAACTTCTATCTCAATGGAAAATCGTTGTTTTGGTATTTATAAAAAGAGAACGAATTTAAAGCTTATTACCTTTAAATTAATTGACATTACCTTTATAATTCTATGTAGCTTTGTTTTTTTATTAGTCACTTTATATGTTTTTAGGATACTTCCGATTCCTCAATTACCTTCTCTCTATCAAATATATTTAATAATATTCTAAAATTTCTTTAATTTGAAAAAGTGGTTGTTAAAGTCATTTATTTTGCTGAATTTAGAAAGGTCACTGGTAAAGATAGTGAAGAATTTGAGTTAAAGAATAATACCATTAAAGAATTAATACATTTTTTGGTGCAAAAATATAGCAAAATGCAGAAATTATTATGGGATAAACATTCAGAATCTATCAATAATAATATTTCAATAATAGTTAATAATAAACCAATTCACGATACTCATAATTTATCGACTTTTTTAAAAGAAGGAGATGAAATTACTTTTTTATTACCAATATCTGGTGGCTAAGATTAATCCTTTCTATACAAATTTCGAATCTTCCAGATTATTATCGATAACCTAAAAATATTTTAGAAATGATAAATTCTTGTTAATATGGTTGATGCAACCAAAATCGTAAAAGAAATACAAGAGAAATATAAAATAATTGGTAGAACAGAAGAACTAAGACAAATCGTTTTAGCCCATGCAGTAGGTAAGAATGTATTATTAGAAGGAAATGTGGGTGTGGGTAAAACTACATTAGCTAAGGCAGTAGCTGAATATTATGGATCTGATGCTTCTAATTTTTATAGAGTAGACTGTAGTGAGGAATTATTACCTCATAATCTTGTAGGATATTTTGAACCTCCTTTAGTAATTGCGAAGGGATATGTTGAAGATGCTTATAAACATGGACCTTTGGCTTTAGCTATGATGAATGGTGGATGTTTATTTATAAATGAAATAAATAGAATGCCTGAAAGTACTCAAAACTCTTTATTAACATCTCTAGATGAAGGAGTACTCGATATACCAAAATTGAAAACAATAAAAGCTCACAAGGATTTTTTTGTCATTGCAACACAAAATCCCGCGGCTCATGTAGGAGTTACTATATTAGGAGAAGCCTTGAAAGATAGATTTATATGGATCAATCTGAATTACCAAAATCCTGAAGAAGAAATTCAGATTATTTCACAAGAAGCTCAATTAAATAACAAAAAAATAGCAACCATCTCTCAAAATATCATTCAATTAACAAGAGAAAACACTTCTATACGAAGGGGAAGCTCAATAAGAGGAGCAATAGATTTAGCTACTTTAATTAATCAATATAAAAATGACAGTAGTACATCAAATTGGGTTGAAGCAGCTGTAATGGCACTTTATAACAAAATTGAACTTGAAGATGGCCTTACACAATCTAAAAAAGAGATAATCACTAACATTGTCTTAGCATCATTAAATAAGTCAGATTTTCAATAATCGATGATTTCTCTGAAGAAGATTCTGAAGAGATTGAGAAAAGATTGCATGTTAGACTAACTGAAAGTCGTCCGGATAAAGAAATTTTAGAATATGAAATAATCAGAAGTAAAAGAAAAAAACCAGATTATTATAAACACCTAGCTAATACATTAGATTACAAACAGATTAAAGAATTGACATACTTAGCTATTACACATAAGAATCTTGAAGCTCTGATGGGATTATTGAAAGCAAATGTCTATGCTGCTACAGATGCTTTAGATACTGAAGATGGAGTTAAATTTTTTTCAGAAAAAGCTGCTGAATCAGGAGATTTTATGCCAGAAGTCTACTTTTTCATTAGACGTCCAATATCAGAAAAATATAAATCGATATTTCGTCGTTTGGCTCGTCAAAGTATTTTAAAATTATCTTTAAAAATAACTAGCAAAGGAATAAGGGGTGAATTCAAGAAAACAGTTCCCTATTATCAAATTGGGATGCCTGAATTTAGTATAGATGAAACCATCCAACATAATCCATTAAAAATTTACAGTAAGAATTTAAATTATAAGGATATTTATGGAATTGAAAGAAAGCGGCAGAAAAGGAAAGTAGCATTAGTACTAGATACAAGTGGAAGTATGTATGGACGTCTTCTTCTCAATGCTGCTCTAACAGCATCAGTCTTAGCCTATAATATGGAAAAAGAAGATTTTGCAATTGTTTTATTTAACTCTACAGCTATGGTAATGAAAAAAATTAATCAAAAGAAACCAATTATAACAATAATCGATGATATCTTAGATTCTGAAGCAACAGGGTTTACAAATATTTTTATCGGTTTGGAAAAAGGATTAAAAGAGTTAAATAAAACTAAAGAAAACAGAAAAGGCCGATTTGGAATCTTAATTACTGATGGTAATTATAATCGCGGGGATGACCCTATTACTTTAGCTAAAAAATATCCAAAATTACATGTAATTGGAATGCCTGCAGAAAATGATGCTGATCAAGGAATTCAAACATGTAAGGATATAGCTAAAGCTGGTCGTGGAAAATTTTATGCCGTAAATGATTACAAAGAAATTCCAAGAGCATTAATGGAATTACTTTATCAAACATAAAATTACTTTAATATACTTCTTTTTTGAGGAAAATAATTATTCAGTTTCTAATACTTATCTGATAATAAATAAAATACACTAAAATTTTTAGCCAACTTTTTAATATTTATTTATAATAGAAATATTTTAAAAATATTCAGAAATCTTTTGTAAATACTATGGTTTATAATAGAAATTAATATGACAATTAAACGAATGAGAATGATTCGGTAATGCAGGAAGAAGAAAGTCCCGCTTATATTTTCAAAATATGTTTAGTAGGCTCTGGAGCCGTAGGAAAAACATGTATTGCAAAACGATTATGTTTCAATACATTCGATGCTAATACCCAATTAACAATAGGAATAGATTTCTATACCTATAATATTCCTATTGTAGTGAAAGGTAAAGAAACCTTTGTAAGGCTTACAATATGGGATTTTGGAGGCCAAGAACAGTTTAAAAGGCTTTTTAGGTACTATATTGAGGGTGCAAATGGTATTTTTCTAGTATTTGAGTTGATAAATATAGAAAGCTTAACTAAATTAACATGGTGGTATGATCGAATTGAAGAACATGACCTGCAGGATCGTCCTAAAATTTTGATAGGAACAAAGCTCGATTTGGTTAAAGAAGCAAATAAAAAGAAGAAAATTGATGATTTAATTATTGAACAATTCCTTAGCAACCATGATGTGAATGATTTTTATAGGACCTCCTCAAAAGAAAATATAAATATTTTAAAGAGTTTCAAAGAAATGACAAAATTACTCTTAGATAATCATGGATTAGATTATGACGAAATAATTTAATCCTTTATTAAAAATTCATCAGGAATTAATTGACAAATACCCGCTTTCTTGAATTTTTGACCATTTTCAGCATATAGATTAGTACTAAATTCATTTAAACGTTTATTTTGATACTCTTTTTTTTTGATTGCGGGAATACCTGTATATAAACAAAATTCTTGTGTTTTTTCACGTAAAACTGAACCTCCTGCTAAAGTACTACCCAAACTTAAATGTCCATTTGGTAAAATTGTAGCATGAATACCAACTAATGAGTAATCTTCAACAATACAAGGACCATGACACATACATGAATGACCCAATCTTACATTATTACCAATTTTACAAGTTTCATTAGGTCTTGAATGAATTACGACATTTTCCTGAATACTAGTATATTCTCCTACTAAAATTGTACCCCAGTCTCCTCGAAGTACAGCGTTGAACCATATATTTGTATAAGCTCCTATCTCTACATCTCCTATTATCACTGCATTAGGAGCAATGAAAGCTGTAGGATGAATCTTGGGTGAAGAATTGTTAAAAGGACTTTTAATTATCATCATATATCCACTGACAATTAGAACTTATATGATCGTAGAATTTAATTTTTTGATATATATATCAATATTATATTAGTTTTATAATTACACTACACAAATTTTCTTTCAATTAATAAAATATTCATTGGTTAAAGAATTAATACGATCTACCTTAGACTACTGGTATTTCAGTAAATATTAAACATGGTGTGGTGCAATTTGAGCGAAAAGTTTTATTCATATGAATTCATTTTAGTCAAATGAAAATTCCGATTAAACTTTTGTGTCTATGACTAACACGAAATTTCCTTTGAAAGAATTATACTTATATTATTAGCTTAATTGTAGATTCATAGCTACTTCCTTAATAAGGGATAATTTTTTAACTTAATATTAACACACCAATTAGAAGTGTTTTAGTTGACTCAGCAAAGAATAACCAATTTCTTATCTCAAGTAAAAAGTTCTCATCGTTTGGTACGAATGACTATTGTTGGGGATGGAGCAGTAGGAAAGACGACTCTTGTCCAAGCCCTGCTTAAAAGAACCAAAGAGAGTAATAATAATGGTTCTAATGGCACCTTTTTAGAAGAAAAAAAAATATCACGAACCCCCTTTATGGAGATCGAGTCCTGGACCTATAAAGATTTGGTTTTCCAATGTTATGATTTAGCTGGTCAAAGAATACCCGGAATGCATCCCTTAGATCTACTAAGAGATCAAGTTCTTAAATATGTCGACATTTATATTTTTGTTTTTTCCTTGGATAGATATGAATCATTTGAAAACCTTAACAATTGGCTCCGATTGATGAATCAGGAATATAACTTGAAAGCTAATAATAGTGGATTCATTTTAGTGGGAAATAAAGTAGATTTAGAAAGAAATGTCTCAAAAGATTTGGTTATGACACTAGTAGGAGAAGGCAAATTTTTTCAATCATATGTAGAAACTAGTTCAATCTATGGAATTGGAATTAATCAAATATTAGACACGATTGTCAAAATGGGTAGAAAACTTCTAAACTTAAATGATTAAGTAGAATTTATATATTAATTTTCTCTCATCTTTAATAAGTAGGATGAGGTTTTGTGATGACTGAAATAATTTGTAAGATTTGTAATGAGAAAATAAGATTTGATTTAGGAAATCCTGATACTTTCATTAGTAAATCCGAATCTGGAAATCCAATGATTGGAAGATTATTTACAATCAGATTAGGACATCAGATGGGATCTGGTTCTTCTCATATTAATGTTGTTGTTGTAGATGAAAATGGTGAATATCGGGCTCATAAAGATTATTATGAAGAAAAACTGAGCCTCAAAGGAACACCAGATCTATGGAATAAACTCCAACGTCAAATCCCTTTAGAATTAAGATTATATTTACCATTAGCGAGTGATGAAGAGAAGAACATTCTATCCCTAGTAGCACAGGATTTTAGCAGATCACCTCAAGAATGGTATGATTGTTTAGTAGATTTATGGCAGAGAAATCCATCCAGTCAAATTATAACATTCCTAGCAGTAAAATGGGGTTTTATAATTGGGAAGGGTAAAGAGCTTATAAAATTCACATATAAACCTAATTCTTGGGGCTACTTGTTATACTTGCGTTTACAGGCAAGATTTGCTCCATCTTCAGAACTTATTCAAATAGCAAAAAGAATCGATTTTACAACAGCTCCTACAATTATCCAAGTTGAGGCAGCTATTGCAAAAGCTGAAGTATTTTTACGTTTAAGTAATTACGATTTATTAGAAGCATTATATAATGATTGTCAAGAAAAATGGGGAGATCAAACCTCAATAGATGTAAAGACAGGACTAATGTTGTTACAAGGTTATTTTGGATTTCGATTATATTTTCTTGGGAAAATAAATGAAGCAATAGAAGTTATAGAGCCTGTATTCAATTTTGGTCAAATTCTAGGAAATCGTGAACTAATAATGGTCACAGGCAATTTCTATGCTGCAGTAAATCAATCAAGCGGTGATTTAGAAAAAGCATTAAAGATCTTCGAAATTGTGTTAAAATTAAGCGAAGAAATGGGTGATGAAAGGACAAAAGCAGTAATATCATCTAATATGTCTGTTATTGAGTCTAAACAAGGGTTATATGATCAAGCATTAAAACGCCAAAAAGAAATATTAGAACTTCCAACTGTAAAAGAGGAATTTTTTATACGAAGTTCATTAATGAGTATAATAGCCGAAACACTTTTTATATCAGAGCGATATGATGAATCTGAAGAATTATGTAGACAAGTACTTTCAGAAGAGAATCTTCCAACATACTACAAACTTGATCTTCTTTCTACCTTAAAACGTATTGCAGGAAAAACAGATTCGCTAGAATTAATTGACTTCGTGAGAAAGAACTTACCTAATGATCCAGAGTTTTTAGAATCTCCTGTAGGTCATATTTTCATGCATGATCTTCAAGCTATAGAAGGAGAGTTAAGAGGAAATTGGTCAAATTTAATTGAACATTTGAAAGAAGAAAGAGAAATTATGTTTAAACATCAATCTGTTGAAGATGCGAGTGATATTGAGATCAGGCTTGCTGAAGGTTATTTCAAATATTATCAAGAGAGTAAAAACCTTGAACATTTAAATCATGCATATAATCATTTAGATTTAGCCAAAACCATTGCAATTGAAAATCAAAGTTATTTAGATCTTTGTAGGCTTGTATTATTGAAAGGGTTATTAGCAGCACAGAGTAAACTCTCTGCACAAGCGAAATTATTTTTTGAAGAAGCATTAAAAACAGCACGAGATTTTAATTTATCAAATTTAGAAGTAGAAATAAATGAAAATTTAGAACAACTGAATACAGGATTAATTGAAAAATCAGCTGGATCCGTCTTAAAGAGGATGTTTCAAAGATTAACATTTAGAAAATCTGAAGAAACTAAATCTAAAAAGAAGAGTGTTATTTATTCAATGTATATTGGAACACAAGATTCCTCATGGGTTCTGCTAATACAAAATGAAAAGTCAGGTTCTTCTAAAGATACCAGTTACTTACTAGGATTTCATGATCTCTGGAATAATATAAGGAAAAATATGATCCAACAACAAGTTAATTATTTTACAGTGAGTAAAGGTGCAGTACTAATAGAAAATTCAAGTCATTTTCAATTATTTGCTTTATGCGATCAACTTGACTATTTAACAAGATTAACAATCCAAAATCTTTTGCCTGAATTAGAAAATTTCTCCTTTCGACATATTCCAGAAGAATTAGAAGAAAAAGTATTAAAGACTCTGAGTAAAGATATCGGTCGGTTTACAAAAATTGAATTATAAATTTAAATATCATAACTTCTTTATTTCTTAAAATCAAATTATCTCTAAAATCAAAAATATAATTTTGTATAAAATTTGAAATCTATAAAGAAAATACCTTTAGTTGTTATAAGCATTTTATTTATTACTTTATCCTCCACTTCTAATACCCTAGGAATTACTCATGAATTCGAAGTTAAGGAAGGAGACGAGTATTATTGGACCGTTATAGTGGGAAATTCTGCTATTTTACTCAGTCAAGGTTCTAAATTTAGAATTAATATAAATGAAATATATAATGGATCTTGGATTGAAGACTCTACCACTTATAAAGGTACTGTCTTAAATTATTCAATAGAAGTATATAGTACTTTTTATACTTATCCTGAATGGGCTGTGGCGTTCAATGGAAGTGCGATATTCTTTAATGATACAACATGGGATTTATTTCTAGGATTTGAAACTGATTGGGAAATAGCTCTATTTGGGATGTTGTTTATCATCCCAACTCCAATAAATTTAACTTGGATCGGAGATTACTTAAATAGAACCTCTGGATTGCTTTTTGATAATTATATATTAGATGGAAACAATTTAATAATGCAAAATTCAACCTCAAATATAGATTTTATATTTAGTTTTTATAATAATGGCACCTTATCAGAATATAAAGTTGCATTAGGAGATTCAGTCGGGTATCATATAAAGTTTGGAGATCTTTCTTTTCCTTCAAATGAGATTTCCTTTGGTAAATATATTTTGGTTATCATTCCATCCGCAATTATTCTTATTGTTCTTTTGAACAAACGCAAAATTAGAAAAAGATTTGAATGAAATTATTCCATTTGATTTAATTTATAGCATATCTTTTAGTATTTATGGAAGATAACTATAATAAAACCCATATTTTTCCCTCGAATAATAATAAAGCTAAGAATTTAGCTTCTAACAAGAATATTGGGATTTTCTTATCATTTATCTCATTGATTCTTCTTGGAATATTACCAATCATATCAAATAGCCGTCCATTAGCATTGGATGCTTTAAATTTTGCTTTTTATTTATCCTTTTGGGAATTAATTTGTTCTTTACCACTATTTATCTTTGAATTATCTAAACAGGAAAAAGGTATTTTTCAAAAAACATTAAACCCAAAAATCCGGAAAAAAACATTCATTATTATGGGATTTACAGGTTTAATATTTTCTATCTCAACATTTTTCTATGTTTTATCTTTTGAAACAGCAGGAACCATCAGTGCTGCAATTGCTATTCAAACATATCCATTATTTTCAATTAGTATGGAATTTATTATATTTAACAAGAAAAAACAAATTGTTGAGCTTTTTTTCACTCTAATAATAATTATAGGGATATATTATTTAGGAACTCAAGGAACTTGGCTAATAATTGGCTTTTCACCATGGTTTGCTTTAGCACTGATCGTTCCTTTTTTATGGAGTATAGCCCATGT
>JBHLNK010000050.1:14859-26740 GCA_048941625.1 Promethearchaeota archaeon
ACTTGGCTAATAATTGGCTTTTCACCATGGTTTGCTTTAGCACTGATCGTTCCTTTTTTATGGAGTATAGCCCATGTAATTATTAAACACACGCTTGATACATCTCCAATTAGTCCAAATCAGGTTACTTTTTTTCGAGTTCTTATATCTTCATCTTTACTTTTTATATTCACTTCTTTAATAAACGGTCCTATTGATGTTCTTGAGGGATTAACTAATCTAGAATTTCTATTTTTTGGGTTTATGATGGGTTTTGTATATTATCTAGAATTAATTAATTGGTTTTATGCTGTAAAACATGTAGAAGTCTCTATAGCAAGTACAATTACCACCTCTAGTCCTATAATAACAATGATCTTTGCTTTAATTATCTTAAGAGAACCTGTCGAATTATACCAAATATTTGCAATGATAATTGTATTTGTGGGTTTGTATGGGTTACTCTGGTTTGTAAGGTTAAATTCTAAAAATTAATTACCTAAAATTTGACTTATTTTAGAATCTCCTTATGATAAAATTTTAAAAATAATCTCATATATTTACTATATAAATCAAGATATTACTATAGTAAAAAAAAAAATTTATTGCTTCTAAATGAAAAAAGGAAAAGGTAGGATTTTAAGCAAGAAATCAGGCAATAGAAACTATAGAAGTTATTGGATGTATATACCAAGTAAAATAGCTAAAGACAGATCTTTTCCTTTCAGTGACAAAGAAGAAGTTTCATTAGAATTAAAAGGAACTAAATTAATAGTAAAAAAAAGGTATGACCTTCATGAAATAATAAAAAAATATGGTTTTAGTGATGCTACTCTTCCCAACATTTTAGAGACAAAAGCTAAGTTAAATAATAGTCTACCATTGTTTTACTTTCAAGATAAAACATTTACTTATGAAGAAACTAACAAAATTTCGAATAGGATTGCAAATGGTATTTTAAAATTAATAGAAGATCTAGATTTAAGTAATCCTAAAATTGCTGTAATGTTTCCAAATTGTCCAGCTTATATCTTTTGTTGGTTTGGTATAGCAAAAACAGCCTCTATATTTGTAGGAATAAATTATTTGCTCCAAGCCGAACTATTAGAATATTTTTTGAATAATAGTGATACAGAGCTTCTATTTATTGATCATATGTTTTTATCTAAATTTAATGAAATTTCACATAAACTACCTAAAATTAAAAAAGTAATAGTTCGCAATACTCCAGAAGATTTCAATTATAATAATAAATTTATGAATTATGAAGAAGTTTTGTCGAAAAATGTAAAAAATCCAAATATTACGATTAATCACTTTGAACCACTTGAAATATTATATACCTCTGGAGTAACAGGGATGCCCAAAGGTGTTTTATATAAAAATTTTTATACACTCTCAGGAATTAGTATGGGAGCTTCTTTAGAAAGTGTGGGTATTAATCATCCTGGACATAAGATTTATAATCCTATGTACTTATTTCAATCATTCCCTAGATACTCTGTCATAATACCCGCAATTTATTATAATGCGTCATTTATAATAGCGGAAAAATTCGATATCACTTCTTTTTGGAAGGATATAGATAAATATAAACCCTCCGGTTTTAGCTACTATGGAGCGCATTTATCGGAAATAGTAAATCAGCAACCATCAGAAAAAGATAGAAACCATTCGGTTAAATATGCGTTTGGTGCTGGCGCAATTAAAAAAGTTTGGGAAACATTTGAAAGAAGATTCGGTATTCGCATTATAGAAAGCTGGTCTATAGGTGAAGGTGTAGGGGTGACTATAAATACTGTCGGTTCTAGAGCTGGCAAAATTGGTTCTGTTGGAAAACCAGCAAAGGGATTTCAATTAAAAATTGTTGATTCTAATGGAAATGAATTACCTCCAGGACGAGATAATGTTGGTGAAATCACCACAAGAATGACCTTACCATTTGAATTAGAATATTATAACGGTAATGGAAATATAATTGACCTTAACAACAAAGATAGATGGTTCCGAACAGGTGATTACGGCTATAAGGACATTGAGGGATTTATCTACTTTTTAGGAACTAAAGATGATATGATCTCTAAAGGAAATGAATTCTTTTTTGCTTTAGATATTGAATTAATTGCAAATTCTCACCCGTTAATTATTGAAAGTGCTGCCTTTGAAGTACAAGCTAATGGAAGTTCCAAATCTGCTATTAAATTATGTGCTGTAATTAAAAAAGATGCTTCAATTTCATATGAAAGTTTGCATGAATACTTTAAAGAAAACTTAGCTTATTACATGGTACCAAGATATTATGAATTTAAAGAAGAATTACCAAAAAACACAAATGGGTTAGTTCAGAAATATATTCTGAAAGAAGAATGGAAAAATAAGAAGTTACATAAAAATGTTTATGATATTTATTCAAATGATTATTTAATGACCTAATTAAATTAATTTTCTTGATGGAACCACGATAAAGTAGATTAATAATTTAAAGCAGTATCTTCAATATTGTTTCTTTAATATAAATATTAAAAATTTAAACTCTTTTAGCTTTTTTATAATAAGATATATTTATTTTTGATAGAGATAGTAAATTTAAAGAGCGAATAGATTGGTTAGACCTCCAACTGAGAAAAATATTTGTCTCCGTTGCAAAGGATCACGTCTTCTTTGTGGAAAAACTACTTGCCCAATTTTATTAAAAAAGTCAGTTTTAAAATCTTTGGTTCCTTTTGAATTAGATAAAACTAGACGAGATGTAGAAATTTTTGGAGCTAGCCCCCCTGGATTTTTTGTGGGCCATTTTAATTATCCGAATGTTTATCTCGGTCCATTAGTCCCTTTTCAAGAGTTTGAAATTGGACTAAATATATCAGATTATCACCTATTAGATGCTCCCGAATTATGGTTTGGAACCCCACTTGTAGATATTGTCAAATATCGTAGTAGTCTTGTTCGAAGTAATTTCAAGATAAATGTTAATATTGGAAAGAAATCAAGAAAAAATACGCCTTCAATCAAGACAAAAAAATTATTAGATACTTCTCAAGAATTGTCAATGGCTGCAAGACCGGTAGACACTGAGACTAGGTTAGAAAAAATGAATCTACGAATGATGATGGATAATCACGCTTTACCGATGGGGCCATCTGGAATGACTGAAAGAATAGAAATTACAGAAAACACTAAAATACATCCACAAGTAGATTATTGTGTTTCTGATACTGATTTAAAAGCAACAGATGCGGTTTCAGAGCATTTATATTTAAAAGGTCATGTTCCTGAATCAACAATAAAACGGATTTTTTCAGCAGGTTTATTGGGAGAAGAAAAAAGAAGAAGGATTGTCCCAACTAGATGGGCTATAACAGCTGTTGATGATATTATATCTAAAGCATTAATTGAAGAGATAAAAAAGTTTCCAGAAATAGATGATTACCAAATTTTTGAAGCAACTTATCTTGACAATCATTTCAAGATTCTACTCTTTCCTGGGAAGTTTATTTACGAAATGAACGAAGTATGGGCTCCAAATACACTTTGGAACATTTCTCTTGATGGAAGAACGCAAGATTTAAAACCACAGATTATGACTGATTTTGAATTTTATCGTGGGAGGAAAAATTATGCGAGTAATATCACAGGCGCTTATTATGCCGCAAGAAAATCAGTTTGTGAATATCTTTATAAAATTAGAAGACAAGCTAGAGTTTTAATCTTTCGGGAGGTATCTGGGGGATATGTTGTTCCTCTTGGTGTATGGGTTATTCGAGAAACCGTTAATAATGCTATGTTTACAACTGACCCAATTAAATTAGATAATTTTTATGATGCTTTAAATAGAATGGCAGAAGGTTTCATGGTCGACTACAAATATTGGAAAGCTAGTAGTAAAATTATCAATTTCATTAAAACTCAGAAAACCTTAGACTCTTTTTTATAAACGTTTATTTTAAAATAATTCTATTTTTAAATTATTGAATAAATTTATTCTTAATTATTAAACATAATGGAATAAGTGAATTTAATTGTCAATAAACCCAAAAGTATATTGGGCATCTCCACTGGAGGTTGCAGCTTTACCAAATACTTCTAAAAATATGGTTACAAATAACTTAGTTAAAACTCGTTTTATTGCAGATAAGATATTAGATAATATTAATCCTGGTGATAAAGTAGGAGTAAAAGTACATGTTGGAGAAGCTCAAAACACGCATTATCTACGTCCTGATTACGTAAGAGAAGTTGTGAATGCGATAAAAGCTAAAGGAGGTATTCCTACATTAATTGAAACTCAAGGGCTAGGGAATAATATTGAAAACATTGATATTTGTGAAGATTATTCGATTTGTGTTGGTCATCGTAAAACTACTGAAGAACATAAAAAAATAGCAGAGCTTCATGGGTATTCAGAAGCAATAATTGGCGCACCACTTTACTTTATTGATGGTGATGAAGGTATTGATAGAGAGGTTATTGAAATTGAAGGGATTCATTTAAAAGAAGTTTCTGTTGCAAAGGAACTTTTTGAGTTTGATAAACTTGTTATCGTCTCACACTTTAAAGGACATCCTCAAGCAGGGTTCGGAGGAGCGTTAAAACAATTAGGTATAGGATGTGTTGCCAAAAAAAACAAACATTTAGCTCATTTTGATGGACTCATTGAAGTAAATCTAAAAAAATGTGATTTATCTCAGTGTCAACAAGAATGTGTTGCTTCCTGTCCTGTTAATGCTATTAAAGTAGAAAATGACCATGCAGTAATTGATGCCTTTATTTGTTATGGCTGTTTTCGCTGTACACAAAAATGTCCTGTTAGAAGAGCTTTAAAAGGACCTCAAATGAGAAATTTCCCAGAATTTGTAGAACATTTTATAGATAACATTAAAGCTGTTTTGAGTTTTGGCCCTGAAAAGATTAGATACTTCAATTTTGCTATTGATATTCCTGCAATGTGTGATTGTGTTCCAAATGCAAGTGTTCCTGTAGTTCCTGATCTTGGGATTTATGGCTCGTCCGATCCAGTAGCCATTGATAAAGCATGTGTCGATGCTGAGACTAACGCGCCAAGTATTCCTTTTCTTAATAAGAACGGGGAATGGACTCAACCAATCGAAAAAGGAGTTGAAAAATTTAAAGCTTTAATGCCAATGGTTGATCCTTCTAATGTATTTAATGCAGCAGTAAAAAATAAGCTAGGCTCCTTAGAATATGAATTAATTCCGATTTAAACAAAATGAGTTTCAATATATTTTTTTATTTCTTTTATATTCAAGATTAAAGGTTAAATTGATTTTAAAACTTTAAATTAAATCAAGTTGTATATATCATTAAAATGTAAAATTGTAATTATAACAATTATTAAATTAAAATGGAATTAATTAAATTTGGGTGAAAATTATGGCTCTTGCTGGTGAAAAAGTTGGAATTCCTTCCGCAGATGAAGCGCCTATGATCGTGATGGCACGCTATAAACAACCTCTAGCAGGAATTCTAGCTTTATTAATAATTTTCATTATTAGCATAGTCTCATGGTGGGTTTTTTTTGATCCAAGATGGTGGTGGCATAGTCATGAATTGGTACCTTATGCCTCTGTTATTGGAGGATTTGGGCTAATCGGTGTGGTATGGGCTATATGGTTTGAGAATTGGCCCTATTATAATTGGTTTAGAACACCCTGGAAGGTTGGGTTAGTAGGAACAGGAATTAATGCAGTGATAATCCTTATTTTTACTCTTTTACTATTGCCATTGTTTCAATCATTCTATTGCCCATCTCCATTCAATGAATATATTGGATGGTATGCTAGTGCTTCTATATTTGGAGCATTAAGTGGATCATTATTTTCTTTTGCGGTTCTTTGGGTTGCAGGCACTATGTACTGGCCTTTTTTTAAAATTAAACAACCTAAACGTGGAATAATTGTTTGGATTATTGGTATGGCAATAACTTTATTAGCTTGGCTTTTTCTGTTTTTCCCGAATGGAAACTGTTCAGCTCCAATAACACAGCTTGCTGTTAAAGGAATTTACTTTCCATTACCAAATTATCCTTTCTCTCTTGGATGGACACAATATATCATCTTTTTCTCTTTATTAACAATGATGGTATTTGAATATTGGCCTTGGAATAAATTGGGGAGAAAACAGCCTTTTATGGGGATGATAGCAGCAGCAGTTTGTGTGATATTAGGATTAATAATAGCACTTTTTCAAGGTTTTATTGGTGAGTATATCTTTGATCCTATTTTTGTGTTATTAGGTGGGATCCCACCAGCTGATCCTTTCGAAAGGATTACAGGACAGTATTACATGGTTATCTCATATGCCATTTTTTTAATATGCGCTGTAGTAGTGGTTTCATTGTTTTTTGATAACTGGCCAAAAAAATATACTCAATGGAAAAACTTCATAATTCGCTTCTTAATTGTTTTTTTTCTTGGTACTGGGGGATTTTTTGGATTCTATCTATTGTCTCCTTTTGTGTTTGGAGAACCAAATAATTTTTGGAATATTAATGCTACACCATTTGTGTTATTATTTCTATGGATTGAAATATTATTTGCGTATGTCTGGAGGAAATGGCCAATATATAAAGCAGTTTAATAATTAAACGATTTTGGCGAGTTGATCAGATGGTTAAAGCGGGAGAAAATTCAATACCTGATGAATTTACCTGGATAGGAGATTGGGCAGGTCGTCGTGCTACTTTAACTCCTAATCGGGAAGCTATTCTGGATAACATAGAAAAAAAAACATATACTTTTCAAGAACTTGATAATAGAGCAAATAGACTAGCACATGTTTTAATTGATAATGGGATATCAAAAGGAACTAGAGTTGCAATGTTCTCAACAAATAACCTTGAATGTGTAGATTTATTTTTGGCAACTGGTAAGATTGGAGCAATATTAGTCCCTTTCAATGTAAGATTGTCCTTTCAAGAATTGGAATATTTGATTAAAAAAACCGGACCTTCAATTTTTTTTTATGAGTCTAAGTTAGAAAATCAAGTAGTAGAACTTAAAGAGAAAAACCTAGTTTCAAAATATGTAGTAATGGGTGATAAATCAATATTAGGAGATTCTTCCTCTCAGGATTTAACAAAAAAAGCTTCTAACACACCTGTCGATAGACCTATTATTAATTTTGAAGATCCTCATTTAATTTTATTCACGGGTGGTACGACTGGACTTCCTAAAGGAGCTGTTTTACCCCACCGGCTTATTTTTTGGAATTCTATTAATACAATCCTTTCATGGGGTTTAAGTTCAAATGATATTCAGCCACTTTTGTTTCCACTTTTTCACACAGGTGGATGGAATGTATTATTGGTTCCTTTCTACCATCTTGGGGCTAAAACAATATTGATGGGAGATTTTAATCCAGAGGAAACCATTAGAATAGTTGAAGAGCAAACATGTACTATAGTGATAGGGGTGCCTACTATGTTTCATATGATGGCAAATACTTCTCTATTCGAAAAATCAAATTTTGAATCTGTAAGGATTTTTATATCTGGGGGAGCACCTTGTCCGGTTGCTATTATGGAAAAATATTGGAATAAGAATAAAATGTTTAAAATGGGATATGGATTAACTGAAGTTGGACCTAATAACTTTTATTTACCTGAAAGTCGAATTAAAGAAAAACCTACATCCGTTGGTCTACCAGTATTTCACTGTGACATGAAAATCATCGATACAAAAACAGATAAAATCGTAGAACAAGGAGAGGTGGGAGAATTACTTCTAAAGGGGCCTCATATTTTTTCAGGATATTGGGATGAACCAGAAGAAACTAAAAAGACTATTGAATCTGATGGATGGGTTCATACTGGAGATCTTGCTATGCAGGATGAGGAAAGTTTTTATTATATTGTTGGACGTAGAAAAGAGATGTATATTAGTGGAGGAGAGAACGTCTTTCCTGTCGAAATTGAGGAATTATTGTTTAAACATCCTTCAGTTGATCTGGCTGCAGTTATCGGAGTACCTGATGAGAAATGGGGAGAAGTTGGGAAAGCATTTCTAACATTAAAACCTGGAAAAACATTAGAAAAAGGTGAAATTCAGAATTATTTAATCGAAAGACTAGCAAGATACAAGATTCCAAAATATTTTGAAATTAGGGAATCTCTTCCAACCAGTGCAACAGGGAAAATTCTTAAAAGAGAATTAGAGTAGGTGGATAATTAGGTGGATCTTCGACCAGTTGGATTAGAATCTTGGGGGATATATCTTCCAGAATCTAAACATACTAGTGAGTTTATTTCACAAGAATCAGGAATTTCTAAGCATATTCTTGAAGATAAATTTGGTCTTAAAAGTAAAACAGTCCCTGGACCTGAAGATCATACAGTAGCTATGGGTGCTAAAGCAAGTTTTGAAGCTCTTAGAAGAGCCAATATAACTGCAGATGACCTTGATCTAATAATTTGGGCTGGTGAAGTCTACGCAGAGAGACCTATGATGACATATGGCATTAAACTTCAACAACTTTTAGGAAATCCAACAAGACCATGGGCGTTTGATATAAATCAAAGATGCGGAACATTTTTAGTTGGAATGATGTTAGGAAAGAGTTTAATTCAAACAAACTCAAATTTAAAAAGAGTCTTAGTAGCCAGTGGTTATAGAAATTCTGATTTAATTAATTATAAGAATCAAAATTCTCGTTTTATGATAAGTCTAGCAGCAAGTGGAGCAGCAGCAATATTAAAAAGTGATTATAAAACTAATCAAATTTTAGGGATTTCAGCAATTTCAGATGGTAGGTTTGCTGATGATGTCTATGTACCTGCCGGTGGAACTATTCAACCAATTTCAAAGGAAGCAATAGATAAAGGTTTAATTTACTTGGACGTTCCTGATCCTGAAGGATTAAAAGAAAGATTAGACAAATTTTCAATGGATGCATTTACCAAAGTTATTGATGATGCCCTTCTAATGTCAGGTTATACTAGAAATGATATTAACTATTTGGCACTTTTACATATGAAGAGAAGCGCTTTTGAATATGTTGCCAAAGCTGTTGGGGTAGATCCGTATAAGCAAGCAACCTATTTAGAAGAAATTGGTCATAATGGTCAAAATGACGGTATTATTTCATTAGAATATGGGTTAAAGGCAAATAAAATTAAAAATGGAGACGTAGTTGTACTAACAGCTGCAGGAATTGGTTGGGCTTGGAATGCTGGAGTAATAAAATGGGGTTAAGGAATTGAAAAATAAAAAATCAATCTATTTTTTTTTATGTTCCCAAAAATTCAATACAAGATCATTGAATTCTTTTGAATGATCAAAAATCGTTAAGTGTCCTGCTTCAGGCATAATTACTAATTTTGAGTTAGGTAACCATTCATGTATCATTTCACTAGCCCACACGGGAGTAGTAATATCCTTTTTACCTACAATAATTAATACAGGAATATTTAATGACTTCAAATTTTCACATATATTGAAACCAGTTGAAGCCGCTGTAGCTCGAAGACAATCTGATTTAGTCATGTGATCAGTCACTAATTTGGATACAAAACTCGCAGTTTTCTCATTAAAGGGGCTTAATCCCCTAACACTAATCCCTCTAGCAAAATCTTCAATCTTACTACTATTTACACGTCCTAATACATCAGTAATAGCTTCCTGGCTAATAAAACAAAAGCTATCTGCCACAACCATCTTTTTTACATGAGAAGGATTTTCAAGTCCATATACAAGAGCTATCATACCCCCGAGAGAATGACCAATTAAATAAAGTTCTTCTGTCCAATTAAGATGATTGAGAAGTGAATGTAAATCGTCAACATAATTTCTAATTGTAAAACGTTTTTTAGGTTTAGTCGTTCTACCATGACCACGTAGGTCATATCTTAATACACTAAAGCTTGACTCAAAAGCAGGTAATTGATCTCTCCAACAGTCACCGTTTAAAAATAAACCATGTATTAACACCATTTTTGGTGCATTAGGTTGGCCACTTATTTCATAAGAAATTTCAAATCCTTTTTCAGGTGAGTACAATTGAATTAAACATCAACTCACATTTATTTTAATTTTTTAATAGTTAAATTAAACAACCAAAATTTATATTCTTTTTAATTATTCATATGGTAAAAATCATTTAAAATTGAGATAACCTCCTATTTGGTGTATTGGACAATTAAGAAATGTTTAAATAATTATTAAACAAATATAATCATACAAAATTAATTTTAATAAGAAATATAGGAATATGTGTATTTTACTATGAAAAAGTCAAAAATAGGGATATTAGGATCCTTGTTAGTTTTAACTATGATATTAGGACAAATTGGTTCTGTACAAGGCACTACTTATACTTGTACAGGAGTGGTTGGTGCTGAAGCTATTTGGAAGGTAAAAACTGTACATCCCGGAGCATTAAGTGAAATTTTTGGTGCAAGTCCAACATGGGAAATTTCCATTCAAACTTCTTTTGGTCCTGGTTCTCATCAACAGGGTGCGAGAATGAAATCAAAGGTCACTTTTGTGAATTCTAGCTATGAATATAATTTCGGTTTAGGATCGTTTGAACTCTGTTTGATAAATTCAAGTGTATGGTTATGGACAACACATCCTTTCGCAGTTTCTCCTAATATTACTGATTCCCCTTCAACAATTATGATGCATCCAGAGAACCTGACATATTATTGCCAAATTGTCGGTGCCCCAAATAATGTTTCATATGCGGTAGCATGGTCCTTCCTTGATAGTAATTTCGTAAATTTTTTAAGTGCACTTCCTATTCCTGTTGCAACATTCTTATCTGAGCTTGTTTGGGATGATGATTATTCTATTT
Source organism: Promethearchaeota archaeon (assembly GCA_048941625.1). Lineage (GTDB taxonomy): Archaea > Asgardarchaeota > Lokiarchaeia > Sigyniarchaeales > SOKP01 > Loki-b32. Next base: position 25,648 of record JBHLNK010000050.1, read on the forward strand.
CAGGGACAACAGTAACTCATAATGTTGTTGCACCATATACTGGATTTGTAGGCATAACTTATTCAGTAGACTGTGTTGAAACTTGGAGATATTCAAGTTCATATGGAACTTTCTTGGGTTATAAATTAGTACATAATAATGGAACTGTAGCTTATGAGACTGAACTAGAATTAGGGGAAGCAGCAATACCTGGTTATGAGTTTTCTATAATTGTAGGCGTTTCAACAGCTAGTATACTTGGAATAATTATAGTTCTAATGAAAAAGAGACAATAAAATCAATTTATTTATCTTTTTTTTTGTTTTAATTTCAAATTTCATCCTTTTAAAAATATTGATAAGCTATCAAAATTTAATATATTTTTAAAAATAGTATTTTACTTAGGTAAGGTTATTATTTTGAATAATATAATTGAACAAAACGAGAAAAAATCGATTGGTTTTGAAGAAAGATCAATAAGTCTAAAAGTTGCTTTAATTGCTATTACTGCTGCATTATATACTGCATTAGGTTATATATTTCAACCGATTAGTTTTTTAGATTTACAATTTCGGGTAGCCGAGTTAATTGTAGGAATGTGTATCCTTTTTCCATTTGAAGGATTAATTGGTAAGGTTTTAGGTGTTTTTTTTGTTAATTTAGCTTCTCCATTAGGCCCAATTGATTTAATTAGTTGTATTGTTAACATACCTGCTTTGTATTGTATAGTGTTTTTTAGAAATAGAGGATTACTAAAATATTTAGGAGGTCTGTTATATGCTATTATAATATCAATTTACGTGGCAATAGTCTTATATATAGCATTTAGTTTACCAATCTTATTAAATTTCATTTATGTACTAATTCCAGAAGTCATTTTAGCAACCTTAGGAATCATACTTTTTGTTTTCATTAAAAAATCATTCAATTTGCAATAAAAGGTTTATTGTAAAGATTTTAGATCAATAAGTTTGATCCTTTTTCTTTCAAATTATAAATAAAATAGTGATTAAGAATTATCCTCTTCAGTTAGAAAAATATAAGGTTATGATAAGACTAATAATTTCAATAAAATTAAGGTAAATTTATCAATAAATTTTTTTTTAAAATTTTT
>JBHLNK010000051.1:0-26736 GCA_048941625.1 Promethearchaeota archaeon
AACTATAAAAGATGTAGTAGAAAGGTATGGCTATGAAGAATTTATGAGTCCGCAAATTGAACCTTTTGAAATTTTTGCGGCGAAATCCTCTGATGAGTTAATTAATGAACAATCATTTATCGTTGAGAAAAAAGAAGGAGAAAGACTAATCTTAATACCAGAACTAACTCCCTCTTTAGCTAGGATGGTTGCAAAAAAAAGTCAAGAATTAAAAAAACCTATCCGTTGGTTTTCTGTTCCAACTTGTTTTAGATACGAACGTCCTCAACGTGGTCGCCGACGAGCTTTTTTTCAGCCAAACGTAGACATTTTAGGTGAGGAAAGTCTTTATGGTGATCTTGAAATATTTAACATAATTGTAGACATTTTCACTGAATTTGGAGCTACAGCAGAGCAGTTTCAAATTTATTTTAATAGTAGGCGATTTATGGATTCTGTGTGTAAATTCATACTCCAAATCGAAAAAGAAAAGATTCCATTAGTCTACAAAGTATTAGATAAATCTGACAAAATAAACGAAGAAGAATTTGAGAAATTTTTAATTGACACATTTCAAGATGAATTTATTATTCAAGGTGTTTTAAAACTAAAAAAAGCAACTGGTATTGATGAATTATTGGAAAAATTTGATAATATACCTAAAGAATTTTATCAATCTGATGGATATCTTGAGGTAACTAATTTTTTTAGGCTATTAAAAGAAGTAAATCTTTCTAATTATTGTACTTTTTCATCTGGGACGGTTAGAGGTCTTGATTATTATACTGGAATTATTTATGAAGTATATGACACAGGGAAAGAGAATATAAGAAGTATTTTTGGAGGGGGAAGATATGATGATTTAATATCAATATTCTCAGATGAAAAAATAACTGGTACTGGATTTGGTATGGGAGTATATACGCTTACTTTATTTTTAAAAACATATAATTTGATTCCTGAAGAAATTAAACAAAGAGATTATAGTGACACTATTTTTATAGCTACAATAAATGAAGACATGGCAAATTATGCATTTGAATTAGCAAGAATTATTCGAGATGAAGATTTTCCATGCATCATAGACTATAGATTTAAGAATCTCAAAAATCAATTAAGTAAGGCTAACGAATTAGGAATTGTAATAGTTCTAATTATTGGATCTGAGGAACTTTCAGAAAGAAAGGTTACAATTAGAAATATGATCTCTGAGGAACAAAAAACAGTGGACTACGATGAATTAATAGATGAAATTTATTATATTATCGATGAAATGAGTGAAAATGATTTTGATGATAAATAATTTATTTGATAAAATCTGATTTTGAATTAAAATATGAAATAAATTAATCATGAATTTTATTGAGGACTTAATCCAATTAATAAAAGAGAAAAAATCTGTTGTCTGTATGGGACTTGACCCTAGAATGGATAAAGAAGGAGAAATTCCTCAATACTTAATTAAAGAATTTGAAGTTCCAAATAATATAATCAGAGAGTTCAACAAAACCCTAATTGAGGAAACTTATGATTTAATTCCCGTAATTAAACCTCAAATGGCTTTTTATGAAAAATATGAAGCAATTGATGCTTTAAAAGAAACAATCAAATATGCGCATAAAAAAGATCTTTTAGTTATTTTAGATGCTAAACGAAACGATATTGGAAGTACATCTGAAGCATATGCTTATTCAATATATAAAAATCTTGGTGTCGATGCTTGTACTATTAATCCTTTTCTTGGCTATGATGGTGTTAAACCTTTTTTAGATTATAAGCAAAGAGGGATTTTCATCCTCACAAAAACGTCAAATCCTAGCAGTTCTGAATTTCAGGATTTATTTAGTATAAAATTAGAAAAGCTCTCCAATGAGATTACGGAATATGAGATTGATAGAGAACTTCTTAAAAGAAATTACATACATATTGCAGAATTAATTTACGAATGGACTAAGAATCTTCAAAAATATACAGATTTTACAAACCTTGGAGCCGTAGTTGGAGGAACATATCCTCTTGAATTAAAAAAAATTAGAAGTATTATTAGAAATTCTTTTATTCTAATCCCTGGTTACGGTGCTCAAGGAGCACAAGCAAAAGATATAAAAAATGGATTTCTTGAAAATGGATTAGGTGCTATTGTAAACTCTTCAAGAAATATAATATTTGCTTATAAAAAGAATACTAATTTTAGCCCAGAGAATTATGGAAAAGCTGCGAGAGAAGAGATACACAGAATGAATAAAGAGATTAACAAAGAGATTAATTTATAATATAAATAATAGAGTTAATAAAAAAGATCCCCAAGGTTTTGTCCAATAAGCCACATTGCAATAGTAACAGGAACCATAATCAATAATCCGATTATTATAGATTTCTTTAACCCAATTTTATGAATTACATTTATAACATTTATATCTACAAATAATGAAAAAATTATCACCAATGAAATTATTGCTGGGTTTGGTCCACCATTAGAAAAACCCCCTATAAGCCCCTCTAAAATCATTGGAGCACTAATAAAAAATATAAGTCCAAATTGAATCCCAAAACTACCAGCAACCCATTTGAAACTTGATTTTTCTTCAGCTTTAGTTATTGCTAGTCCAATTTTTAATATAAAAATATCTCCTATGATTAATGAGATAGCGATGATGAATGGTATTAATTCTTGTATTGAAGGAAGACTTCCTTGAAAGAACATAAAAATCACTAAAAGAATTTAAAAATTTAAATTAAATTTATAATAAACATCTTATTAAACCAATTTAAATTTATTTAATTACCTTTTTTCAACTTGGACTGAATTAAAAATTAAATAATAGACAGGAGGAAAATTTAAAAAATTTTAAAAAGGTAATATGCAATGGTAGAAACTAAAGAAAAAACAATTCAAATTGACGAAGAAACGCCAAGGATCGCTGTTTTCATTTGCCAGTGAGGGATTAATATTGCAGGCGTCTTAGATACAAAAGCTTTGGCAGAATTCACAAAAACACTACCAAATGTAGTCGAAGTAGTAGATTATATTAGTTTGTGAACTGAAGCTGGTGCAGAATTTATAAAAGAAAAGATGATTGAAAGTAACGCAAATAGACTAGTTGTAGGTTCTTGTACCCCTAAAACTCATGAACCTGTTTTTAAAAGTGTTTTAGAATCAATGGGGCTTGATGCATCATATTTAGAATTTGCAAATATAAGGGAACACTCAAGCTTTGTACATAAAACAGATAAAGAAGGTGCTCAGAAGGTAGCTGAAGATATTATGCGATCTGCTATAGCAAGAGCATCTGTATTAGAGAAAATATTAGTAAAAGAAGTAGATATTACAAAGAAAACTTTAATTATTGGCGGGGGAGTTGCTGGATTATCTGCAGCTATTGACCTTGCAGAAGAAGGTTATGAAGTACATTTAGTAGAGACAAGTCCTACTATTGGCGGCAAAATGGCTAAATTAGATCGAACATTTCCTACAGATGATTGCAGTATATGAATTTTAGGACCAGTAATGCTACAAGCAGCAAGAACTCCCAAACTCAACTTATATACTTATAGTAATGTGGAAGAAGTTAGCGGTTTTGTAGGTAACTTTACGGTTAAAATAAGAAAAAGAGCACGATATATCACAAATGATTGCAATGGTTGCGGAGCATGTTTTGATGTATGTCCCGCTTATGGATACAATGAGTTCAATGAGGGGATGGATTCACGAAGAGCTATCTATATAGCATTCGCTCAAGCAGTTCCATCTTTAGCTCAAATTGATATGGATCGCTGTATTAAATGTGAATTATGTAAAGGAGTATGTGAAGTAGACGCAATTGATTTCGATCAGAAAGATGAAATTCTAGACCTCGAGGTAGGTACCATTATAGTTGCTACAGGTTGGGACGAATTTGAACCACCCATTGGATATTTAGGCTACAATCTCTATCCAAATGTAATTACTCAGCTAAAACTTGAGAGAATGTTAGCTCCAAACGGACCAACAGTTGGACATTTAGTAAGACCTTCGGATGGAAAAGAACCAAAAAAAATATTATTTATACAATGCGTTGGTTCACGAGATCTAAATATGAATACTTATTGTAGTTCTGGAGTTTGTTGTATGATTTCGATAAAAAACAGTAAATTAATCAAACAACATTATTCTGAAGCAGATATTACTGTAGCTTATATGGATATGCGCGCTGCTGGAAAAGATTATGAAGAATATTTTACACTCTCAAGAAAAGAAGGTATAAAATATATTAGAACTAATGTGAGTAGAATAAAAGAAGATCCTGAAACACAAAATCTAAAAATAGTCATGCAAAATACTTTAGGTTCTGGGGGATTAAAAGAATTAGAATATGACTTAGTTATACTTTCTGCTTCAATGGTACCAGCTAAAGGAATTGAATCAATACAGAAAATGCTAAAGCTTGAAACTAGTCAGGATAATTTTTTCAAAGAATTTCATGCTAGATTAAATACTATTGACTCTAAAATACCTGGAATTAGTTTAGCGGGAGTTAGTCAAGGTCCTAAATCTATAGCAGAATCAATAGCACAAGGTAGAGCAGCAGCATCTTCAGTAGCTAGGTTAATGAGTAAGGATAAATATCGCATTCTTCTAATTCGAGCGAGTGTTAACAAAGACCGTTGTGCAAAATGTGGATTATGTGAGCTTAATTGTCCATATTCGGCTATAACTTTAGGAGAAGATGGCGCTGAAGTTGATGAAATTCTCTGTAGAGGTTGTGGTTCTTGCTTAGCTAATTGTCCATCTGAAGCTATTACTCTTAGATACTACAGAGAACCTCAATATGAAAATCAAATTGATGCAATATTGGGAGAGATATAGAGAGGTGGATTTTATGGCTCAAAAAACAAATAGTGATATAAAAATATTAGCCTTTCTTTGTTGGAAGTGAGGTTATGGGGCAGGAGACATGGCTGGAACAATAAGAGCTGAATATCCTGCCACGTTAAGGCCAATTAGGATTAATTGCTCAGGAAGAGTTACTCCTTCTTTAATGATGCGGGCAATAGGTAAAGGGGCTGATGGAATTGTAATAGGTGCTTGATACCAAGGTGAATGCGATTATGAGACAGGTAACTTAGTAGCAGAAAGAAATGTAAGTTATTCTAAAGAAATATTGAAAACTGTTGGACTCTCTCCAGAAAGAATTCAGATGTTTCATTGTAGTGCAGCAGAAGGGCAAAGATTTCAAAAAGAAGTTACTCGCATATCAGAAATTATTAGACATTTAGGCAGCAATCCTTTAAAAGATTCAAATACTCCTAAAAAGGAAGAAAAAGAATCAAAAAAGAAAAAAACCGAGTAGAATGAACTTTTCAAAAAAATACTAGTTGAAAAGAGACTTACCTAGCAAAGGTTTCGGAATTATATTATTATATTTTTAAGATAAAACTAAATTTTCTTAAAAATTTTATATCTTTAATTTAACTTTTTATTTTAAACTTAATTTTGTTATTTATAATTAATTTTGGAATTATGTGAATTTAAGATGGGAAAGGATATTGAAAAACAACTAAATAAAGCAGATCAACTTTATAGAGCAATGCAATATAAACGAGCTGCAAAGCTCTATAATGATGCAGGAGAACAGTGTTTGAAAGTTGGAGATTATCAGCTAGCTAAAGAATCCTTTTTCAATGCTGCTAAAAGTATACTCAATGAGGATAAATATTTAAAAGGGTTAGAGTTTTTAAGAAGTGCTGGAGCAGCTTCTTTATCTGATAATGAATTTATTGAAGCCGATCAAATATTTAAGGAAGCGTTAAGTTATGTTCCAAGCCTAAGAAATTCATCAGACAGAAATTTCTATTTCATTAACTTCGCAACATTATCATATTTATGTTCTTTTGTTGAAGGAAAACAAGAAGAAGGGCTAAATTTAGTAAAAAAAATAAAAGCTAAAGTGGATGATGTTTATTTTAAAGAACATCCTTTAATTAAGTTAATAAAAAATTTTACAGTAGCTATAAGAGATAAGAAAGTAAGTTATGTGAATAAAATAATTGATGATTTTGAAGCTTATAAATTTCAAGGTGGTGAAATTGATCTCTGTAAACAAGCGCTAGTTATTACTAAAACAATCAATTCTTTAAATTCAGGATTAAAATTAGATAAAAAAATATATACTACTAATGATACTCTAAAACTAATATTGGAAATTGATACGAACCCCCTTTTAGAGATATCAAGCAACCCTTTTTATAATTATACTATTAAAAATCTGAAAATTTCTAAGATTGGAATAACCTTATCTGATAACTTTACATTAAATGAAAAACCAGAATTTCCAATTAATATACCTCCAGGAACTAATAAAGAACTTGAATTTTTAATTAAAACTCATTTTCAAATGGAAAATCCTTTTATAGGTCCAATCTTATTAACTTCAAAATTAGATGATAATTTAATGTTTTTCTATGAATCTCCTGAAATTTTATATCCAAAATTGATATCACCTCCACCTACTCTAGATGTTACTACAAAAAATTTGAAACCTCCCTTAATTGGTCAAACTTTTCCTTTTGAAATTCTTATTGAAAATAAAAGCGAAGGAGAAGCCATAGATCTCAATATCGAAATAGAATTTCCAGAAAATCTTAAAGTTATGAGAGGTACTTTAAAAAAACAAATATATTCTCTTAGAACAAACGAAAATATCAAGTGGGAAATTAGTCTTAAACCAATAGAAGCAGGAGAATATACTATAAAAGCAAAGATCACTTTTAAAGATCCTGACCAGAACCAAATAACTGAGATAAAAGAATTTCCTCTTTCAATAAAATTATAAATTTCTTTTGTTTATTATAACTCTATCTTATAATAAAAAGAGAGAAGATTGAATGAAATTAAAAGTTAAAGAAATCAATTTTGAAACAGGTAATTCTAAAGATATTGTATTGAACATTAAAGATGCTCAAGAATTAGGACAAAAAGCAGGAGAACGCGTGTTTGTCAAAAACATCCAATCAAAATCATTAGATGAGAAATACTGGGTAGCAATTATACAAATTGATTATTTAGGATCCATTGTTAATCAAGGAGAAGTTGGAATGTTTCTTAATTTATTAAGAGAAAAAAAAGATTTGAAGAATGAAATGATTGTATCTTTAAAGCCAGCAGATCCACCTGATTCATTTCGTTTTATTCAGAAAAAAATAAAAGGAAATAAATTATCAAGTGAAGAAATTAACAGTATAATTACTGATGCAGTTTCAGGGTCTTTATCAAGAATAGATTTGGCAGCTTTTATAACTGCAGTGTCCATTAATGGAATGGATAATGAGGAGATGACAGCACTAACTTTATCAGAAACTAGAAGTGGAGAAATTTTTTATTTTGGAATGGACGTTTATGATAAACATAGCACAAAAGTTTACATTTCGTAAACATTGTTAAAAGGTGGCGTTCCGGGTAATAAAGTTTCTCTTATAATTGTACCAATTGTGGCAGCGGCAGGGTTAATTATTCCAAAATCATCTACTAGAGCTATTACATCTCCTTCTGGTACAGCAGATTCAATGGAAGTATTAGCACCTGTTGCTTTTACTCCTGAGGAGTTAAATAAAATAGTTTCTGAAGAGAAAGCATGTATTATTTGGGGGGGAGCTCTTGAAACGGCACCTGCAGATAATATATTGATTGAAATTGAAAGGCCTTTACACATGGATCCTATTGGCCTTATGATACCTTCAATTCTCACCAAGAAACTATCTTTAGGTGTTAAAAAACTAGTACTTGATATCCCTGTTGGAATGGGTACAAAATTTTCAACTCCAGATAAAGGAAAACAATTTGCTTATTTATTCAAAGAGATTGCTGCAAATGTTGGAATTGAAGCAGAATGTGCCCTTACGTTAGCCCATCAACCGATTGGTCATGCTGTAGGACCTGCTTTAGAAGCAAAGGAAGCCTTGAATTTATTACGTGATTATTTAAAGGGGCCGAATTCTTTAATCGAAAAATCTACCGATTTAGCAGGTATCCTACTTGAAATGTCTGGTAAAGCTAATAAAGGAATGGGTCAAATGATGGCGAAAGATCTATTAAAATCAGGTAAAGCATATGAAAAGATGAAAAGTATTATCAAAGCTCAAGGTGGTGACCCTGAAATAACTCCTGAAGATATTAAACTAGGTCCTCATATTAAAGAGTTTTTCAGTTCTAAAGAAGGTTATATTGTTGATGTAAATAATTCTTTAATCAATCAAATCGCTAAGGCCGCAGGTTGTCCGAGTTCGAAGACTTCCGGAATAGAAATAATTAAAAAGCAAGGTGCGAAAATCAAAGAAGGAGAAGTAGTTTTTAGAATCTATTCTCATAGTGAATCCAAATTAAGAAAAGCAGAAAAAATATATAACTCCACTGGAGGTCCAATCCGTCTTGGTGGGATGGTAATTGAAAGAATCTAACAGAATTAATACCAGATAAACTAGAAAAATTTATGCCATTAACTCCAAAAGCAGTTTATGAAGATTTAAGGAATAAAGATCTAGACCACACTTCAGCTATTGAAATTCTAACAACTTTAATTGAAAATACAGATAATATCGATACCAGGCTAGAGAGTCTTAACATATTGGATAAGATTCAAGCTAAAGGTGGAAGAATTTTTAAGCTATTAGAAAACTTATTAATCTCTGATTCTCATAAAGACATTAGAAATATGGCTGCATTATTATTGAAGAAATTCTTCATAGAAAGGGCATTAAAGCCAATGAAATGGGCATTTGACCATGAAAAGGAACTAGAGTGTTTGATTACGATAATTTCAACATTATCTGAGATTAATAATATGGAATCTAAATCGATATTAGTAAACAAGCTGTATTATCTTTATAACCAAGAAAATAAATACAATCTAATCTATTTAGATAAATCAAAAGCTATCGAAAGTCTAAAGAAACACGAAATAGCAGAACTGTTAATAAATTATTATTTTATTTTTTCATTAAAGAAGAGATTTGGCTTTATTAAATATGAATTTAATAACTCTGGTTATATAACCAAATTAGATTTAACCAATGTTGATACCCAAGGAATTTTTTTATCAGATTTTCTTGAATTAATTTACTCACTAAAACAATTAGAAGCTCTAGATTTAAGATTTAATAATCTAATAAAACTATCAGAGATCACAAATGAATCTAGTTCACTAAAATCATTAGATCTGAGTTATAATAAGCTGTTAAGTATTCCAAAATCTATAGTAAAAATAAGATCTCTAAAAAAGTTAAATTTAAAATCTAATAGATTAAGATCTTTACCAAATTCGATCAAAAATTTCTCTGGATTGGAAACTTTAATCTTAAGAAATAACATCTTAACTCAAATACCCTCTTCAATTAAATCTCTAAAAAACCTTAGAATCTTAGATCTTCATGGAAATAAATTAGATTCGTTCAATTTTATTTTGAATGTTTCAATTAGGGAGTTAGAATTGGGATGGAATAACTTCAAAGAGCTTCCAAAAGAGATAAAATCACTTACATTGCTTAAGAAATTAGGTTTAAGTGGAAATAAATTAGTAAGCTTACCAAAATGGATATCTGTTTTTCAATCATTAAAATCGCTGGACTTATATGATAATGAAATTTATGAATTGCCTAACTCAATAGGGTTTCTTAAATCATTAGAAAAATTAGTGTTAAGAAATAACCATCTAACTATTTTACCAGATTCTATGAAGAATTTGGAAAATCTCAAGATACTTAATTTAAGTTGGAACAATTTTTTCTCTCTTCCAGAATGGATTGGGGAATTATCTTCATTAGAAGAAATAAATCTTTGGGGTAATAAATTAGAATCACTTCCAGAATCAATCTGTTCATTATCTAATCTGAAACTCTTGGATTTAAGTTTTAATAGATTTAATCAATTTCCTATAATTTTGAGAAATCTAGAAAGGAAAAATGATCTTATTATAAAATTATAATTTTTTCCATAATAGCTAAACAGTTTATTTGAAATTTATTGAAATATCTATAAATACTTCTTCTTTTTTGTCTGAAATATGAATTTTGAACATTTTATAGAAAAAGCTAAACCAAAAGAGAGTGCAAATGAAATTATAAATCTTGTTGGATTAACTTAAATTTTAAATTAAATATGTTCAAATATTAAGTTAGGTAAAAATATGTTAAACATTTTCAATGAAATTATCTCCTAATAGAATTTATAGGGAATTTGAGAATGGAAACTTAGAGAAAAATTCTGCTATCAATCAACTAGTCACCATTATAAACAATTCTGATGATGTAAATTTAAGAGTAGAAAGTATACAAATTTTAAATCAAATAGGTTTGAAAGATGAGCATATTTTTCATTTACTTGAAAATCTCTTAATCTCTGATTCACATGAAGAAGTCAGAATTTCAGCAATAAATGCTATTGCTAAAAATTATATTGAAAAAGCATTAAAACCAATGAAGTGGGCTTTACAACACGAAACTTCCATTAGTTGTCAGACTGCTATTATTTCTATATTGGGTAGAATAAAGGATGTTAAAGCTAAATCTTACTTAATAGAGAGAATCCATAAAATTGATAATCATGAATTCAGTGAAAGTATTAAAAATATCCTTGAATCAGAGAATGTTTATAGTATTTCAAATGATTACCTATCTGATATCTTGAATAATTATTACATAATACGATATTTTACAACTAATTTTAAAGATATTAATTATAAACTAAATGACGGTGTAGTAATATCATTGGATTTGTCAGGAATCAGTACTAATGTATTTGGATATAAACTTTTAAGAAAATTACCTGAATTTATTGGAATTCTTAAATACCTTAAAAATCTAAATTTAAAAATAAATAGAATTGCGAAATTACCTGTATCAATTGGAGATTTGAATTATCTTACCTATTTAGATTTAAGTAATAATAATCTTAAAACACTACCTGAGTCTATCGGCTTTTTAAGCTGCTTAGAAGTTCTAATTTTAAAATACAATAATCTCGTCCAGATTCCAAATTCGATTGGTAATTTAACAAGATTAAAGACTCTTGATCTAAGACATAATAAAATAAAATATTTACCACATGAAATTTTTAATTTGAACTCATTAGAAGTTATAGATCTACATGGAAATAATTTGACTAGTATAACTAACTCAAAAGAAGGATTAAAATCTCTTAAAAGGTTAGAGCTAGGTTTAAATAAACTAAAAAATCTTCCAGAATGGATTAAAAACCTTCAATCTTTAGAGATACTCGGATTAGGTGGTAATAAAATTTCAATTGATTATTCCTTATTAAGTAGTTTAACTTCTCTTTTGGAGTTAAACCTATATGATAATAATATTAAAATCCTTCCAGAAGATATAGGCGTCCTTTATTCATTAGAAAGTTTAATTCTAAGAAACAATAAATTATCTCAATTACCAGAATCATTTAAAAATCTGAAGGCTCTTATAAAGTTAGATTTAAGTTGGAATAATCTTACTCTTCTCCCAGAATGGATAGGATGTTTATCATCCTTAGAAGAATTAAATTTATGGGGAAATAACTTAAGATCAATTCCTTCCTCTATAGAAAATCTCAGATCTCTTAGAATTCTTAATTTAAACTTTAATAATTTTCTAAGGAAAATTCCTGAACCTCTTAAACGCCTACAAGAAAAAGGATTGAAAATATATAAATAATCTTATTATTATTGCGTTTCATATAATTCTTTTATTTCATCTACAGTAGTTATGTCTTTTGGACCTTTTTCAGGACGTAATCTAAGAAATACAGGAAATCTTAAAGAATACCCTAAGGAAGCAAATTTATCACTAATTGTGATTTCGTCACCTGTTATCTCCATAACTACTTCTGGTTTCAACCATAAATCTGGTTTATCTTCGCAAATAACATCTTTTGGTTTTCTTTCTATTATATATTCCTTCATGTCTTTTGTTAAGGATTCTGACAATTCATCAGTTAACCCTGAAAAAAACCGAGTAAAAGCTATGAATAAATTCTTCTCAGGGTCATAAACCGCACCAATATATGTCCCATAAACACCAGTTCTTCGACCTTTTCCATAGAATGCTCCAACAAGGACAACATCAATTGTATCTTTTAATTTACCTCCCTCTAAACTTTTTAATTTAAGCCATTTATAACCGCGATTTCCAGCCTGATAAATTGAATCTTCACTTATTGATTTCGCCATTATTCCTTCTGTCCCTTCTTCTCTCGCTTTGTTAAAGAAATCCAGTAATTCCTCAGTAGAATTTATTAAAACAGATTGAACTAATCTTAACTCATCTCTTTCATCAATAATTTCTTCTAGTTTTTCTCTTCTCTTAGGAAGTGGTTTATTAATATATGATTCATCTCCTAATTTTAAAAGATCAAATACAAATAAACAAACAGGGACTTCCTTAGTAAGATTTTCAACATCATATTTACGTCTTCTTTGGCTTAAAACTTGAAAAGGAAGCATTTTTTCATAAAAAGGATCCATTGCAACAACTTCACCTTCAAATATCACATTTTCCGTTTTAATATTCTCTCTTATCACTTGACAAACATCAGGATACTGTTCAGAAATATCTAATAATCTCCTTGAAAATAATATTATATCATCTCCCGTTTTATGAATTTGAAGTCTTTCTCCATCTAATTTGTATTCAGCAACAAAAGGAGAACCTAATCTATTTAAAAACTCTGTAAAAACTTCTCTTGATGCTAACATACTGAGAATTGGTATTCCATATTTTATATCAATCTTTTTAACCTCTTCTAAACCTTTTTCCGCTAAGATTTTTGCAATATCTCCTAAATCAGGATATAACGTGTAGGCTCTCTCAAGATAAGGTTTATTTTCCTTATGACCAGTAAAAGCAGAAGCTAAACCTTCTATTATTGTTGGGGATTGGACTCCAACTCTTAATGTTGATGTGATTATTCTTAACAGATATTTTGTTTCTAATGGAGAGCATCTCCTTATGATCCCTCTTAGAATTCCTAATTTGGTATCATGTGAACCTGAACCTTCAGATTGTGCTATTTTTTTTAATTCTGAATATAATTCAAAAATGTCTAATGAATCTTTTGAACTGTCAATATTTTCACTATAATCAATTAAAGATGTTTGCTTCTTTTTTCTTGACAAGATCAATTCCGCAGCAGCACCAATATCTCCTCTTTTTATCAATACTTCTCTTATTCTCTTCGTATTTACACCAGAGTGAATAGAAAGGGCTTCAATTATCATTTTTTCAGCTAAACCCATTTTTGGGAATTGATGTATGTTCGGAGCTAATTGACCTTGTAGTAAATATATAATTTTATCTAAATCTTCAAAATCTTTACTTTCTCTTATCTCACCAAAAAAGTTTGAGATTAAATCTATCATTTCAAGTCTTTTTGTGGTGCCTTCCAAGTTAGAAAACAGTTGAGATAATTTATTAAATCTCATGAATAATCATTATAAATTTTTAAAATATAGTTAAATTTCGATACTAAATTCTAAATAAATATAAAAAAGAATAGAATAAAAAAATTATAATAGTTTTGAAAGTTCGATAAATTTCTTTTGAATTGCTGTCTTTATATTAGGATCTACACCAGAAAAGGAATTGGCTGTAAAATTTAGCTTTGAGCCTTCTTTAATTGAAAAAGTGCATATTGGACCATCCATTTCTTCAACTCCAAAGCTCCCATCTGGTTTCTTTGAAATCCAGATATCATTATAATGTTCCAAAATTGCACTAAATACAAATGCTACTTTAGCATCTGTTATTAGATTTGAATGTGATACTTTTATTGCCGGTGTCGGTTTTACATCTGGTTTGATTGTGGGCATTGGTTCAGCAGAATCATATTCTGATCCTATTCCTTTAGTAGGTACAGCTGTGGTAGCTTTTGAAATAGCTGGCTCTGTTACACTGGGAGTTGTTGGTTCTGGAGTAGTAGCGATGGTTGGCTTTATTTCAGGTTGTGGCTCTATTTTAATTTCCTGCTTTATTTCAGCTTTCGGTTCGGTCTTTATCGCTGAAACCGGCATAACGGCACTTACCTGAAATGTGACTATATAATTATCTAATTCTGTAAATTTTCGATTTAAAATTTCTTGAAGCTCATCATTTAATTTAGTATCCTCTGGAACTTTTCCAATTTTTCTCGCATCAATTTCTTTTATATTTTTTAAATCTCGACCAATTATGCTTTTACCTACTGTATAACCATGTCCTTTAACTGATTCAGCTTGTCTAAGAGCTGTTCTTCGAGCTACTAATCCCTGCTTAACACCATGCCATAAAAAAACAGATTCACTACTTTCATCTAAAACTATTATTGATGTTTCTGGCATAAAACTGTCTTTACTCCATTTAATTGGCTCAATTACTCCGCCTTCTAAGACATTAAACATAAGACCATATGAAGTCGTTATCATCACCTATTTTGATTTAGCAAATGCTCAAGTTTTTTTTCTATAAATTAAATAGTTTTAATAAATTTAAAAATTGAGTTTTCAAAGGTTTTCTTTATTTAAATAAGAATTTTAATTAAAATTTAATTTTTACATAATTAAGACTTGTTAAATTAAAATAAATGATAAAGATTATATTTTAACAACTAAATAATTAAATAACTAGGATTTAGAGAAATTCATAAGAGTATTTACATTTTGAAAATAAATAAGACGGTATAAAAATGGAATTAAAAGATTTAATACGAGAAAATTTAAGGAAATATTCTGCTTACGAACCGTTTGAACAACCAGTTGAAGATGGTTGGATTAAATTAAACAGCAATGAAAATCCTTTCCCTCCACTTCCAGAAGTTTTAGATGATATTAAGAAATTAATCAATGAAAATCTTAGGCTTTATCCCGATCCAACATCATTTGAATTGCGAAAAGAGATTTTGAATGTTTTATTACGAGATAAAGAAACTTTAACTAATCGTAATTCAGTATTTATTGGAAATGGTTCAGATGAGATTTTAGATGTCCTTTTTAAAGTCTTCATTGACCCGGGAGATGAAATCATTATATTTTACCCAAGTTATGGTCTATATAGAGTAATCTCAACGCTTTATGATGCCAAAATCAATGAAATTCAACTCAATGATGATTTTTCCATCCCTGATAAAGCTTTCTCAGCCAAAGGAAAACTAATGATTATTAATTCACCAAATGATATTAGTAGTAAATCTGTCGATAATAATACAATTCTTAAATTATGTAATCAGTTTCCTGGAATTATTGTTGTTGATGAAACTTATGCAGAATATTCAACTAATACAAGCTTATCCTTATTAAAAAAAGTAAAAAATTTAATTGTCTATCGTTCTTTCTCTAAGTTTTTTTCTTTAGCATCCTTGAGGATTGGTTATGCTTTAGCAGATCCTGAAATTATTAAAGAGATGAATCGAGTTAAACTTCCCTTTAATGTAAATTATTTAGCGCAAATAGCAGCATTATCATGTATTAAACATAGTAAAAAAATATTTGACCGCAATAAAAAAATATTGGAAGAGAGAGAAAGAATATCCAAGGAATTAAATAATTATGATGGTGTTAGTGTTTTACCTTCTGATGCTAATTTTATATTTATAAAATTTGAAGATAAATCTAAAACATTAAAATTTGTCTGGGATCTAAAAGAATTAAAAATACTGACTAGACATTTCAGCAAACCGGGGTTATATAATTATATTAGAGTTACTATCGGAACTAAGGAGGAGAACAACAAATTTTTAAACACATTTAGAACCCTAGCAAATAAATATTTATAATCTCATTAAATTTATATTAGGTTAATTTTAAGGCGAGTTGATAGGAATTTCTAATTTATTTTTCCCTTCTGGTAGAAAAGAAGGCGATGTTGAATGTCCTTTCTGTAAATATGTTATAACTAAACCTTATCCGAAAGACCAACTTTGTCCTAAATGTAATAAATTTTTAGCACAATTATTTGATCAGACAATAGATATAGAAGAAAAGCCACCACCACCTCAAGAATTTAAAACAAGGACAGAAACTTTAGCCTCAAAATTAAGTACTAAAGTAAAGGTTAAGAAAGAGCCATATAAAAAAAAAATCAATTTAGATCAGGATAAGATAGAATTGATGAAAGGTGAATACATAAAACTCATGGGTATTACTTCAATAGAAAGAACTCAGCTTTACTGTAGTAATAAAAATTATAACTATCTATTAGAATTAGCAAATAATTTAGATTTCATAGCTACAGGTATTTTAGGTGGTGAGCTTGATAAAATGCTTCTTATCTCAGAAACAAATGCAAAAGAAAAATGTCAGTTTTATGTAAAAGATAAGATTATTTATCTTGTATATGGAAGTTTTCCTGATAAGAAAGGAAAATGGATTCTTGAACAGATGTCAAATAATTTCTCGGAGATACTTCAGGAAAGAGATGTAGAAATACTGGATAAATTCGATAAATACAATCTTGAATTAGAATTTAGAAGGAGAACAAAGTTTATTTTAGAGCAGTACGTGAATGAATTACAGGAAGTCTTCACAGATCAAGAAATACCTCATGTTGATGAGACAATAAGAATCGATTATCTTGGATTATCATCAATGTCTATCGGAGTAATCTCGATTTTAATAAATGGAGAACAATTGATTTTTGAATCACTCGGTGAATATGATAATCCTGAAGAAGAAAAAGAAATGAAAGAATCTATGCTTACAGCCAGAGTTGAAGCAATAGCTGCAAATACACAGGGAAACACAGGGGCAACGCCACGCTGGATTGCTGTGAAATTAGGATTTCAAAGATATAGATTTTTCACATTTAAAAAATATCAAAACGATTATTTCCTTTCAATGCTTTCAGAGGGAAATCTTAGTAAAATCGAAGATGTAGAAAAATTACTAAATCCTCTTATTGAGGAAATTACATCTAATGTATTTTCAGGGAATTTAAAACCATTTAATGAATTAAAAATGAAACTAGTAGGTAATTTTGAAAAAAGAAGTAAATTTCCCCCTTTTGAATTTAACTAAATCATAAAAATAAGAAAGAATAATTTAAGCTGAAGATATCTTTTCTTCAGCAATACTAATTATTTCAAAATAATAATCTATATAATACTCATTTACTATAGCTCGATACCTGGAGATAAATTCAGTAATTTCTCGCATAAGTGATATTATTTCTCTTGGTTCCTCCATTATTTCAAGTCTATTTCTGAATTCTATTAGCTTTCCTCTTACTCCACGGATAATTTGATCCTCAACATCTATTGGAAAATTTTTATTAACTAAAACTTCTGCTTCCTTAAATGCTGAGACTTCTCCTGTCCACTTTTTTAAAATAATTCCAAATTTTGCTTCAAAAGCTTCAGTAAATCGTTTTACACGATTATGAATTATAGGTAAATCCTTTCCAGATAATAATGCAGTTGTTATTTGATCCCCATGGTATAAAATTACTTTTTTATCCTCTTGATCAACCGTTCGAAGGAATTTTTTGCTCCCTGTTGCTTCTCTTACAAAACTAGTTAAGGCAGATATCATTGCCGATATCAATGCTGGATCTTGAATTTCGATACCAAAAGAATATTCATATAAACTTAAACCGTCCTTTGTTAAAACAAATAAATTTTTTAAAGATTTTTCCCAGTTTCGTTGTCTTATAAATTTACGACTTACTAATGCTGCAGGTATTGAAACAAGAACTATACCTACACTTAGTAATACCCAAAATAGGATATTAACTGGTGCTTCTACTAAAATATCAACAACATAAAATGCTGCTTCTTTCCCATTTGTCCAAAAAACCTGAACTTTATAATTGCCTGCCTCAAATCCAGAACCAATATTAATATCAGAAGTACTTAATGTACCATTAAATGAAATTAAACCTGTTTGATTATGAATTGTCTCTCCTGAAGGAGAAGTTAAAATAATTTGACCTACTCCCCCTTCAACAGGAATATTGTAAAGAGTCGCTATTTCAGCTTCGATTTTAATGGTTTGACCTAACTGAATAGACGGTTTATCAATATAATTGCTCCCTGATTTTATTTTTGTATTGATGGAATGGCAATAATTAGGTGATTGAAAAACACCTGTATAATTACCCTCTTCTAGTGGAGGGCCAAAAAAATTGGTTATACCATAATATGATTTATTGTAAAGATTTATTGGTCCGAAGTAAATTTCGGTTATTTCTAAGTCGTGGGGATCATAAAATTTTGTCAGACTCCAATCACTTTCAAATAAAAATAATGGAGGTGGCCATCCAAACGGTATATCAACATATGGATACGTGATAGTCCATTCTATTTTGTTTTCATCGACATTATAAACTCCCGTCGCGTTAATTAAAAAGATATAATAAATATCAATCCAAACATCAAGATTAGGGATAGATTGGTTGGAAACCACAGTAACATTAACATTTTGACTAAGAGGAGTATCAAAAGTATAGGATATAAATGCTTGATATCCTGTAGATGCCCATGGAGGTATCTGATATATAGGTTCAATAATTTCGTTATTAATTATAAATTTAAGATCGACATCAGCAGGGTGAATAAATTTAGTATAAGAAAAATTGCATAACATATCGATCGTATTATCGTTTGAGATTTGATGCCAAGTCGAGCCATCAAATCGACGTGTAAATCCTTTATTGAGACTAGAATTTGAATAATTTTCTGCTTTCCAATAATTAAATGTCTCGTTATATGCTCCAGGCGAGAACCATACTTTCAAAACAATATTATACTTTTCTCCTCCTCTTAATACATTTGAACTAGGGAAAACTGAAATCCACTCATTAACAATAATTCTAGTTTCATATTTCCAAGCCCAATCAATTTGTTCTCGTAAAAATTCATCATATATGAAAATATCGAAATAACATGGTCTCAGAAGAATAAAATTTACATAAATCATAATTTCATCTATACGTAATAATTCAGGAGCAGTAAATTCTTGGGCAAAGCTGTAAGATGGTGTTAAACTTATTTGATTTGAAATATTTTCTGCTATTTTAAAATTACTTACTCCCGAAGTGTTAATTAAATTTTCAGCAGTTATATCAATACTTCTGACATTATACTCTTTATCATAATAGGAAGCATTATAGGGTATTATATTTGTACTAGAATTAGCACTCACCCACGTTGAAGAATTTGATCTCTGTTCAAAATATACAATAGATAAATCCCCATTATAATCTCCTGTATATGTCTCACTCTCTCCATTCGAACTTAACTTTACGTTTAATGCCAGAGTTTGAATATTGAAACTAGAAACGCTTTGAATGATGACTAACGATACAATCAGTGTCAGAACAACCTTTGTCTTAAACTTATTTCTCATTTTATGAACCTTAGAAAATTATATGAAAATAATAAAATTTAGTATATTTATAACTAATATTTTTTATTTATTTGTTTAGAAATTTTAATGATCAATAATGGAATTAACTCCTCAGAATATACTCAAAAACTTAGAAGAAAAAAGAATAAACAAACTAACAGCTTCCAATTTACTTATCTCTTTAATTGAAAATAGTAACAAAATGCAAATTAGACTTGAATCAATTGATACTTTAGAAAAAATAGGTTTGAAAAGTGAAAGGATATATAAACTTCTAGAAAATCTCGTCATATCTGATATAGATGGAGAGATTAGATTTTCCGCGGCTAAATTCTTGAAGAATAGTTTTATTGACAAATCAATAAATCCCTTTAAATGGGTGATAAATAACGATTCAAATTACAATTGCTTAATCATTGTGATCCAGTCATTAATAGAAATGAATTCAGATGAATCCAAATTAATTATAATAAATGAAATTAAGAAAATCACTAAAAATAAGTATTTAAATAAAGAACGAGGGGTAAAAAACAAATTTAAAAAAGTGTTAAAAAAACTAAATAAACAGAAGAGAATTATAAATTTTACTCTAAAAGAATTAGGAGAAATTACAATTAACTATTTAACAATTCTCTATCTATGCAAACAATATCCGAATGTCTTTTATGAATTGAATAATCAAACTGGAATAATTCATCTATTAGATTTATCAGACTATATGGAATATGAAGTTAAAGGTACCCCCTTTGGCTGGAAAAATAATATAAGATCATTATCTGAGATAGTTGGTTTATCTTACTTAAATAACCTGAAAGAAATTGATCTTTCAAATAATCTTATCTATAATATTAAAGAAATAACTCAACTAAAAGAATTAACACATTTAATACTACGAAATAACAAAATAAATGAAATTGAAAATATAAAATATGTTCAAGAATTACCTAATCTAAAATTTTTAGATTTGAGAAGTAATCCAATTGCTAAAAAAGTCGATTTAATGCAATTTGATTCAAAAATAAAAGTTCTACTAAAGGATATTTCTTTAGAATAAAAAAAAAAAGGAATATATTATTCAATTAGTTGGGTTTTTCCTGTTCCCCAGACGCCAAGAGCTACTCCTAATTCTTTCTTCTCTTTAGCAACTTCTCTGACACTTTTCCCTTCCATAACAGCATCTATAGCTTGTCTGAAAGCTCTCGCACCAGCTATTGGACCATCTGGATGACTGTGAATCCCCCCGCCACTACCAATTAAAATATCCTTACCTGCTTCATTTATACACTTTTCAACCATTCCTTGTGTAATTCCTCCAGAAGGCATCGGTAATGTAGGTTTAATATGTTGCAGTGGGTATCTAAGTGCTTTTAAATTCTGCTCATACCTTTCTTCTAGTATCTCAGCTTTTCCATAGGGTGCTGGAATAACTACGGTATCAGCACCGCATATTCGAGGTAGTTTTGCAAATGTTAACATACTCGTCATTCCAGTCCATTCACCTCCAAAATAAGTACCACCAAAATCCATATGTCCTAATATAGGTACATTTATTGAAGGATCTTCTGCAATCTGCCTTAAAGCTTCATAACCTGTAGTTAGATAGTTTATCATTAAAGCATTAGCACCTAACTCGATCATTTTATCTGCATATTCAAACATATCTGGGAATCTTGTAGTGATATTTATTGTATATAAAGTTTTTTCTCCTTTCTCAGAATCTGCTTTATCTACAGCTTCCATAACTTTTACAATCCTATCTTCAAGTCTGTTAAAAGGAGGATCTGAAATTAATTCATCATCTTTTACTACATCACATCCCCCTACTGCTGCTTTATAAACTAGATCTGCTGCAACTTCAGCTGTATGACCTGTACAAGGTTTAACCATGTTATTTAATAAAGGTCGTTCAGGAATTTTCATTAATTTTCTGATTCCATCAATACCAAATTTAGGACCTTTAAAATCTTCTAACCAAGCTTTTGGAAATGCTAGATCAACCAATTTTAAACCATGAGTTATACTAATGTTTCCAATAACTGTACTAAGAAGCATTGGAATCCCCATATTTTTAACATTTTCAACTGGAAATGCGATCTGTGCGAAATAAATTCTTTCTTTAAGATCCTTTGGTATAACATATTCATAATGTGGAAGTTCATACACTCCAAGTACTCTTGCTACGTGATATTTTCTAACTTCTGCAGTTTCTGCCGGCACTCTTACCCAAGTTCCAGTTGATTGTTCTATAGCAGCAAACCGACTTAAGTAGTTTACATTCATACCTTTTGGTCGTTTAATAATAAAACTAGCAATTATATACTTCTCTAAATCAATACCATCTAGACCAATGGCTTCAGGTACTTCATAGTATTGTTCACAAGATGGAAATTCTCCTTCCATTTTTTTCACTTTTAGTTTTAAAAATTATTATTAATCAATTAAGAAAGAATTATGTTTGACAATTCAAAAATTTTCGTGAATAAAAAAATAAGAATAAGTTTTAAAAAAATAAAAAAGAATTAAATTAAGCTTTAGACTTAGCTTTAGCTTTGGTAGCTGTTTTGATTTCAGTATAAGAATTTTCTAATACTGTAAGGTATTCAATTAGGACTTGACTTGCTTTTGATTTTTGATCGTAGACCTTTTTAATTATATTCAGAAGATATTTTGGAAAGACTAAATCCAAATAAAAATCAGAAAGTAATGTATAGTATTCATTATTTCGATCATCTTGAAAGACTTGGATCATCTGAGTATTCCAAAGCATCTTCAGAACATCATCAAGATCATCAACACCTTTTTTTCTTAGCTTCTCAAGGTCATTTTTAGTCACAATAGCTGTTCTTAATAATCGTAAAGTTTCATATACTTGTGGATTAATAAGAATATCAATGATTCTTAGATTATCTCCTTCAGTTGGATGATAATTTTGAAAAAATTTCCTGACTTCAATTTTATAGTCTTCAGTAAGTTGACTAGGTAATCCTCTACTTGCAGGATCTTCAAAAATCTTTACTGGAGGTATTCTTAAAGCAATAACATCTTGAATTAAAAATATTAATTCAGAGGGCATGCCTTTTACTGAAGTTTCTTTTACAATTTCACGTTTGACCAATTCTATCAAAACACCCTCTAAGTCGACAAATCCCTGTTTATATTGATCTTTTAACCAAACCATCAATTCTGATTTAGACACAACACCTTCATCTCTTAACCGATTAAGAATCATTCGTTTAATCTCATCTTGATAAGTTATAGCTAGTCGTTGCTCAGTATTTAAGGTTGGGTAAACAGAAAGTCTTCTAAAAAGGTTAGGTATCATTGGAATATAATTATCATCCCTAACATTTTGAAGAATTATGCGAGAGATATCGATTAATCCTCCCTCGTATGCGTCTGGATCATCATCAAGACTTAATAGAAGGAGAATATAAAAACCTTTATCTGGACCTGTATAGTAAGAAGCAATGTTTAATGACCCTATCATTAGACTGATCATCCCAGATTCTCCACTATATTCATGAGTGCTATAGACTTGCATGAGTGTTTTATCAGAAACATTTATTTCTTCAGGATACTTTGCTAAAATTTCTGTTCCGACTCTTTCATCCCATTTCATAACTACTAAACCAACTGGCATCAGTCAACACCTCCTTCGGACTCTTCCTTTAATTCAGTCAATTTCTTTTTCTTTTTCTCTGCAATTCCCATCTTATCTTCTAAAGATATACCAATAGCTTGCCACTTTTCTCCTAATTTCTTTACAAGATACTCATCTTTTGATGGGTATAGAAGTGATTCTGAAATACTTTTGCCTCCTTTGATATTTTTCTTAACTTCTCTGGCTTTTTTGACAAATTTCGGAATCCGGGCTCTTTGGATGAGACGATATCCTACTAAACTAATTGTTACTGCGGCTACACCTCCAAGTATTAACAAGAAATAAAACATTGGAAATCCAGGGAAAATCTCAGTCATTCCTACTATAATAGTGAGATTTTTGGGATCAATCTCATAATTCTCTAACTCAACTGTAATTTGGCCTATTAATGTTTGAGGCATCAAGAAAGCATTGATATGAACTGTGGAATAAATGTATTCATAAGTTCCTGGAGAACCAGGAACCTCATCCAATGAATAAAATTGCCCTCCAATCTCTAAGGTTACGTTAGCACCGCTTAGTACTTGATAACCATTCAATGGATCGGTGAGAACAGCACTGAAATAAATAGAGGACCCCTGAACAATATTAATAACAGTTCCGGATAATCCAGTTGCAGTTAGATCCATGAATATTGGTCTTTTTCCGATGGTTAATGATATAAAGGCATTCCTAACTTCATAATTATTTTTTTGCACAGTAACAAACAAGGAATACTCACCAACTTCTCTTAACTCTGTATCAAAATCAAGCATGTATAAATTCCCAGTAACAGGTAATAAAACACCACTGCCTTCATTTCCAGGGCCACTAAGAGGATCTCCATCTTCATCCAATCTATACCAATTATAACTAGCTACATCTAAATCACCTAAAGCAATATCTAAAAGAGTGTCTTTATATTCAAAGTAATAATTAACAGAGTCTAGAACGTAGATATTTGGCGAGGTTTGGTATAAAGTGGTAGTACCATTGATTGATGTTGGCCTTGCTAATATATCAACTATAATCGTATCTTCAATTGTACTGTGATTCGTGAGGGTTGCTCTGATGTCAATTATATATTCCGCGTCATTTGGAGCTGAAGAAGAATCGAATTCGAAATAATAAAAATTTGCATGTTGAGGATCATCAATTAATACTCCTGAACCATAATCCCACATATAAGTAATATAAGCTCCTGGTAAAGAATTATTCGTTATACTATTGAAATAATCGACAGTTACATTTGTTAATTCATCATAAATAACTGAGAATTTCTTATTGGTTAATTCATTTAAAGAGTAATCGTAGTAATTGATTCCTGTTGTCAAAGCTTGGATATTAAGTAACAAGAAACCTATATCATTAAATACATAACTTTCATAATCTCCAACTATCTTAAAATAGTATACAGTTCCTCCTAATAAGTTAAAATCTAATGTGTTGAACGTATAATCAAATATTCCTGTAGAAATTTCAGAGGATAATATATCAATTTTAGTACTATAAGCTGTAAGCTCACCATCAAATATTTGAATAGTTAATTCATCAGGGGTAACTAATGTTGGAGATGGTGAAAGTGGATCTTGTGAAGTAAAATTAAAATTAATAGTTACGTCATTACTCCAATATTCAGTAGATTCATAGTTAACAATATTCACAGTTGTATTATACCACTCTCTATTTGCAAATATAACTTCTATATATGTGATATTTTCAGTTATTAAAGTAAAGTCAAAACCTACGTGAGGACCACTTGCTGGATTTATTTGATTAAAACTCTGTGTACTACCTCCGAAATAAATATCTACTGTATAATCGCCCCAAGTGCCATAAGTGTTGCTGAATGATGTAAAAGTAGCTAATCCATTTATGTCAACTGTCACATTGGCAATTATTTGGGTTTCATCTGGATAGTCTGATTGATTATAAAACCTTAACTTTGCGTTAGTGAAAGGTACTTTTTCTGCAGTGTTGTCAGTTACATTAAAGGTAATTTGAGTAATTTCAGTTGTTATATCAATATCTTTCGCAGCTGTATCACTATATATGAGTAGATTTGGATATCTATATTTAGAGATGTCTGTAAGAGAATCATAATCAAAATAAACTTCGTAATCATATGCGGTATTATTTAACCATGTGATATCTCCTGTACCAGAAGCGCTTAAAGAAGTCTTTCCTACGGTTTCCGTTCCCTCTTTGAGTAAAACAAAACCATATTGAATTGGATCGTTATCCTTATCTTTTATATCAAAATTGTATTTTGATAAAGTAAGAAAGGCAGTTATTCTGTTATCTAACTGAGTAATTTGAAAATCCTCATATGTATATACTGTAGCAGTCTCTGGACTACTAAGTCCATTTTGTGTATAATTAACTGTTATATTATAGAACGCATCCATTTCAACATCTTCGAATGTCCACTCACCATTCTCATCGGTTTCATGATCTTGGTCATATGAAGGGAATAATCTATTAGTTAAATAAATATGTGCATTTGGAACGGGATTTCCATCTTCATCTTTACAAGTAATCTTTAAAGTAAAAGCAATTGGTTGTATATCTCCCAATGTTGTTTGAAGTGAATTATTTGGGGTTGTCTGGACAGGTTTATTCCATATTGAAATATCATCCCAATATAAATCTAAGTCAGTCCAACTATCATCATCAGCAATATAAACGATATAAGTGAATGGATTTAAAGAAAACTCTGACCCTGGGATAAAAGTATACCAAAAGAAAGTATTTGCAGCATAATACTGATTTACAAACTTATTGCCTCCAGCAGTACCCCATGATTGAGATCCCCTAATTCTATAACTATTCTGTGTTGCAGGAATATTATTGGGTGTCGTATCAAATCCAAGGCCTGAAATCTCTCGTTGAATACTTGGATCATCAAACCTCATTTTTGCAGTAACTCTGGTATCTGAATTTACATTTATAGTACCTGTTGCTGACATTTTCCAGCAGTTACCCCAAATTCTTAAGGAAGAAGTTCCTCTTGCTGAGGTGGTATTGCTTATTTCCCAGAAAGTTGGATGATAATTATCTTGACCATCAGTAGGTCTTAAAATATCTCCGGATTGATACTCTTCAAAACCCTCATGCCAAATCCTAATTACATCATAATTTGGATCTCGTATTTCTGGACTTGTTCCATTATTAAAATATATGAAGAAATCTCGAGTTTGTCCATTTAAAGTTGTTCCATTTAATATCCAAATTAAATCGCCAATAGCGTTTGTTTTACTGTCATATGATCTAGAGTATGGATCAAATTGACACTCTACTTCATAAAAATCAGAACTTGAGGTATATTCTATTACACGAATGGTTGATACGTTTAATTCGGGATTCTGGATATTAATATCTTCGAAATAGCTAGTGAAGTCTATGAAAAGCTCTACTGGAGCATCTTGTTGTTGACCTACAGCTGTAATTGACGCTGGAACTCGAAAATCCCAAGAACTATTCCACCAATCATAAGTTGTTGGAGGTAAACTTAATTCTAAATTTGGTTGATTTTTAGTTAAATCATTATCACCAAAATTAGTTGAATTTTCAAATGAACTTGGTAATACCCCGAATATCAATGGAATCAAAGTAATAAGAAAAAGAATACTCAGTCCTTTTATTTGTGTATATTTAGAAATATTCATTTTTACCATTTTACATAAATTTGTGTATTTTTTATAACTAACATATAGAATAATCTAAATTTAATTCTATCTAACTATATATTTTAGTTTCAAAACTATTTTTTAAAATTAAAAC
>JBHLNK010000138.1:0-2639 GCA_048941625.1 Promethearchaeota archaeon
GTCAAAACCAGAACAGTTAGCATGGATTAAAGGTATAGGTATGAATTCGGCAGATAAGATTATTCAAAATGCCAATGAATTATTAAATTTGGAAAAGGGAATTCAAAAAGTTTTGAATTCAATCAAAGAAAATTTTGCAAAAAGTTGCCCAAAATGTGGTGGAGATATGAGTGAAAGATTAATAATCTTAGGACCAGAAAGGAGATTGAGGGCAAATCAATGTGCATTATGTAAATTCTATTTACCAATATAAATTTTAGTAATGCAAGTTAAACTAGCTAATTTATTAATATAAATTATTACAATTATATTGATTATTATATTTTTTAAAAAAATGTCAGTTTGATTTTTTTGTTAAAAAAAGATGAAATTTATGAGGAAGATTCAAAAGGAATACAGTTGTTTTGTCCAGTATGTAAAGCAACAAAAATTGTGAAAGTAGCAAAAAATATTGTAAAGCAATCTGAATCTATTTTGACAATTTCAGTCCCTTCAAATTATATGTGCGAACATGGTTTTCAAGCATATATTGATAAATGGTATTGTGTACGAGGTTATCAAAATGCTGATCTTGAACTAACTAATTTAGAAATTTATGCAACAGGAAGTAAATTTGTAGATGATATTGCTACTTATGGTGTGTCTTTAGTTATAAGCAAAATTATCAATAAATTAAAGAAAGATGAGAAAGATGGAGTAATTTTAGGAGGTACTCTCTTAAATCAAAAAGGAAACGTCTTATATTTTTCCTTACCTGATGAAATATTTCTTAATATGATACGGCAGTTTGAACTTCAAAGAGAAGAGCATGAAGTCAAATTGAAAAAAATGATTTTTGAATTGAGAAATAATCAAAAAATTTTTTCTGAATTTCTAGAAGTGGAAGATAATGTTTTAACTATTGTTATTCTTTTTCCATCTGTTTTTGGTATTAGTGATGCTGAGTCATATTTAAATGATTTTAAAGAATCTGTTATGGAATATGAGGATCCTATAGAATTTAAAAAGAAAGAAAAATTAAGAATGAAGAAAATTAAAGGAGCACAAAAAAGAAAGGTTGAACAAAAAGGACCATCAAATTTTTGGGTTTATTCCAAAATAACTTGTGAATTACCAATAGAAGAATTAGAAAATATTCACATTGATAAATTGGGTATTGAAATTGATAAAAAAAATATTTTAAATTTAGAAGAAATCATAACCATTAGTAAAAGCCAACCATTTGAAGGAAAAATTTATTTTTCTGATAAGTTCATAAATTTGATGAAAGGTTTAGCGTTAACTATGAAAGATGCATCAAAATTATTAAGTAAACTTAATAAAAAACCATGATAACGTTATTTCTTTTTAAATTTTTTATACTCATAGCCAGAAAGTAAACAGAAATACATAGGATAGAAAATAAAGAGAAATAAATAAAATTCCTGCTTTTTTATCGATTTTTTGTCTTATTGCAATTGTTAGAAAAACAATGAAACTAGCCATTAAAGTATAGAGAATTGTAGGTATTGCTAGTGCAGCAGTTATGTAATTAGGATTTCGGTTAAATACCACTTGTCCTATGCCAATAGAAAGTGTTGAATCAACTATACATGACCCAACAATATCTCCAATTGCGATTTGATGGTGACCTAATTTTAATGCATTGATATCAACAGCCAATTCCGGAAGTGAAGTACCCACAGCTACAATAAAGAAACTTATAATATATTCATGAATGTCTAATATACTTGAAATAATAATGACCGATTCAACAATCATATAAGCTCCTAATGTAACACCTGTAAAACCTAAGATGGCTAATAGCAAGTGAAACTTTTTACTTTTAGGTGCATCTATTCTTTCAATCATTTCTACTCTTTGTAAAACGCTCTCCTTATTCGCATTATAAATTAACCAAATATAAATTCCTAAACATCCAACCATTAAAATACCATTTAATCTCGTAATATAACCTTTCTCAATAATAGTAAAGATTAATATCAATGATAATATTTCACAAGCTCCTAAAATTATTATGTCCTTTCTGTGAACATAAATAATCCCCATAGCTAATGGTAATATTCCAAAAATTAAAGTAAGTTGCGTTAAATCTGAACCTACAGAATCGCCAACATCTATATCACTATGCCCTAATGCACATGATACAAGAGAATTAAAAATTTCAGAAATATCTGTTCCTATAGAAACTAATGTAACACCTATTATCAAAGGTGAAACTCCAAATACTGCGGCTAATATGGCAGAATGTTTTACAGCCTTCATACTAGAATAAATAATAAGAGCAATTCCCGAAAAAAGAGTCAATATTGCTAATAATAATGAACTCATTTTTTGATTAATATGTTTTATTATGAAATTTTATTTTTAAATTCAAAATAGATTGAACAAATTTAGCTAATGAAACAGCCCAATATTGCGGTCTTGGAAGCTTTTTTTTGTAATTTAGTATTACTTGCTATGATCTTTTTATCCAAAACTAATAGATACTTACTTATATATAAAATTATCCATTTTTTATCCAAAATGATCCATAATATATCCAAAAAATAGTAAACTTATTATTCAAATTTTTAAAAAAGATAAGTAATGAATAATGAAAAACATGAATTTCATATTTCTCTTGAAAAAGACGTATT
>JBHLNK010000138.1:2739-6097 GCA_048941625.1 Promethearchaeota archaeon
TAATGGAAAAGGAGAATTAATTTTTAATTTTTAATGCTTATTCGATTTTTTGACAGATATTATCTATTTTTTGAATAGTTTCATCAATTATTTCTTCAGTATGTAGCATACATGTATAAAATCTACTTCCTGCTACTGAAATAAGTTCTTGATCGACTAAAGCTGCTCCCATTTCACCCATAAAATCCTTTCTTTTCGGAAGTTCTCCAGCTTGTTTAGAATCACCTAAATTAAGTCCAAATAGACAACTGGTATGAAAATGGACTGTTCCACCATAATTATAAGAGAACCAAGGTAAATCATAATTTTCAAATATTTTATTGAATCCCTTAGATAGTCTTGTACCTGCTTTTATAGCTTTTTCTGTTGCATTCGTTTCTTCAACAAATTTAATTGCATAATAAGCTGCTGCACAAGTTAATGGATTTGCTGCTATAGTCCCTCCAGAATAAGCTTTCTTACCTCCACTTACCCCTCCAGCACATACGCTCATAACATCGGCTCTCCCTCCAATTGCGGCCGCAGAGGGAAAACCATGTCCAATAATTTTTCCAAATACTGAAAGATCGGGAGTATAACCAAAATAACCTTGTCCTCCATGCATATCTAGTCTAAAAGCACATACTACTTCATCTGAAATCATCAAGGCTTTATTCTCATGACATAATTCCTCTACTTCTTTGTTAAAATTAGGTTTTACAGGAATACCACCAGATTCACCTCCCATTGGTTCTACTATAACTGCTGCAATTTTCCTTTTATCTTTAAACATTTGTTTTAGAGTTTCTATATCATTCGGAGGGCATGAATCTATCCATTTAAATACTGTTTTTGGTATTCCATGAGATTCTAATAATTTTGTCCCTGGAACATGCATATCATAAACGAGTTGATCGGACCAACCATGATAGGAACCTCCAATTTTAATTATCCATTTACGATTTGTAAACGTTCTAGCAATTCTAATTGCTAACATATCTGCCTCGGTTCCGGATTGAAGCCATCTAATGATTTCACATGAAGGAAAATATTTTTGTACTTGTTCAGCTGCCATATATTCATATTCATTGGTTATTCCATGACAAGGTCCTAATTCCTGAATTACCTCACTAACTTTATCTATTAAGGGTTTATATTGGTGTCCTAAAATAATAGGTCCACCACACATTAAATAGTCTGTTAAAATGACATTATCTACAGTTTCCATATAGCACTCATAGACTCTTTTACTTGCTAAAGGGAATGGATGATTAAAGGCAAGATTATGTTCTACTCCACCTGGGATAATTTTTCTCGCTCGATCATATGCTACTTTAGACTTAGGATGGTTCTTATGATATCTATCAATTATCCCCTTTAATTCTTCTGGTTTAAAATTTTTAATTGGTTGATTTACAATATTTTCAATTTTAGCTCTCATTTCTTCATATTTCATGCTAGACATAATAATCAAAACTTGAAATTTTTAAGGTAACTAGATTAATAAGTTAATTGTTACATCAAAAATTAAATTTATTTTAATATATTGAATGATGAGCTTTTAGATGATAAAATTCAAAGAATCTTTAATTACTTTCACATCATTTATATAAAATATGTCTAATTCACAAATTAAATATATTTTAGCAATTGATCATGGTACTGGGGGTCCAAAATCTGCTATTGTATCTACGGAAGGAGAGGTTCTCGAATGGGCTTTTAAAGAAGTACCCTTATACGTACAAAAAGGTGGTGCTGTAGAACAAGATCCTGATGATTGGTGGAATGCAATTTTAAAAACTTCTAAGCAAGTTATTGATAGTGGTAGAGTTTCTATTGATGATATTGTCGGTGTGTGTAATACAAGTCAATGGAGCGGAACTGTTGCAGTAGATCATGATGGAAACCATTTAATGAATTCAATAATTTGGATGGATACAAGGGGGTCAAAGTACATCGAAAAATTTCATAAGAGCCTAATTCAAGTTTCAGGATATTCTTTATATAAAATTTTAAAATGGATAAAACGAACTGGAGGAGGTCCCAATAAAAATGGAAAAGATCCTATTGCACATATATTATGGATTAAGAATGAACTTCCAGATGTTTATAATAAGACGTTTAAATTCTTAGAACCGCAAGATTTTATTAATTTAAAACTAACAGGAAAATATGCTACATCTCCTGCTTCAATTCATATTCATTGGGTTACTGATATCAGAGATATCAATAATGTAAAATATTCAAAAAAACTTATGAAAGGATTAAAAATTGCCCCAGAAAAATTGCCTGACATTAAATCATCAATTGACATACTAGGGCCTTTAAAAAACGACGTGGCTGATGAATTAGGCCTTAATCGAGGAGTTAAAGTTGTTGTAGGCGCACCAGATATACCATCGGCATCGGTTGGTTCTGGTGCTGTTAATGATTATGAGACTCATATTTATATAGGCACATCAGATTGGGTATCATGTCCAATTCCCTTTAAAAAAACAGATATTTTTCATAATATGGCAAGTATTCCCTCAGCAATTCCTGGCAGATACATAATAGGCAATGAACAAGAAATTGCAGGAGGTTCATTAACATTTCTTCGAGATAAGATTTTGTATCATAAAGATGAGTTATTAAAGGAAGAAGCTGTTCCCGATGTTTATAAAATATTCGACAGAATAGTTGAAAATATTCCAGCCGGTTCAAATAATCTTATTTTTACCCCATGGTTAATTGGAGAAAGAGCACCGATTGATGATCCTACAATTAGAGGGGGTTTATATAATCTATCACTAGAAATGTCTCGGGAACATATAATCCGAGCTGTCTTTGAAGGGATAGCATATAATATTCGATGGCTATTTATGTACATTGAGAAGTTTGTTAAAAAGTGGAAAATAAAAGAAAATCCAAAGATGAAAAAGCACGATTTTATAATTCCTGAGCTAAATATTATTGGTGGTGGAGCTCAGAGCAATGTATGGTGTCAAATTTTTGCTGATGTTCTTAACAGAAATATTAAACAAGTTTCAAATCCAATTCAAGCAAATGCTCGAGGAGCTGCGTTTATTGCTTCTGTAGGGCTAGGATATCTTAAATGGGATGAGATCCAAAGATGTTGTGAGATTTCAAATATCTTTACACCCAATCCAGATAATAGAGAAATCTATGATAAGCTCTTCAATGAATATTTGAATATATATAAAATTATGGGAAAAACATATAAAAGGTTAAATAAATAATTAAAATTGACTATTTAAAATACGTTTAAGGCCTTTGATTTAAGTTTTTTCACTTAAATTCTCTTAATCTTGGATTTTCTGTGCCATTTCAGGTGCAATTCTTTGATTAATGAATTCTTTTATGATGCTTACATAACTTT
>JBHLNK010000052.1:0-26307 GCA_048941625.1 Promethearchaeota archaeon
TGATGCAAAAAAATATGAAGTCTCGCATGAGCTTAATATTGATGAGGACAAAAAAGAGTTAATAAAGACAGAAAAAGAAGGTTTAAAAAAAAAGTGAATTTCGATATTTTACTATAAGTAATCGTTTTATGAAAATAAATCTCATAATTTTATAGTTTTAATATTTTATATATTAAAATATTTGTAACTTAATTTTAAAAAGAAAAAAAAAGATATATAGATTGGTGGATAATTGATTTAGGTGTGGTTCATCGAGAAGCCAATTATCTAATCTTTTTCCTCCTATTTCTATATTTTTATTTAGAGATTTCAAACTCGAATGATAAATTTCTCCCTCAGGTTTAATCTTAACCAATTTCATGGAAAAACTTTTATATTATACAAGAATAAAATAAATCCTTCTATTATCCTTGCCTTTATTTACAGTTTTAGTTATTTCAATCTTGCCAATTTCTTTTAGGTGATTAACATGCGTTCCACCATCAACTTGTGTATCTATATCTCCTATTTTGACAATACGGAATTCTTTTATATTCTCGGGTAAACCTACTGCCAATCGTGCCAATTCAGGTTTTCCTAAAACCTCCTCTTTGGACATATAATCAATTGTTATCGGTAAATCCTTTTCAATAATATTGTTCGCTTCATCTACAAAAGCTCTTAATTTTTCGGGAGAATAATCTTTCATTGAAAAATCCATTCTTGTTTTATCTAACTCAATTTGATTTCCAGTAATTTTTGCGTTTGCTCTATTGTAGAGGATATTGCTAATTAAGTGTGAAGCAGTATGATATCGCATAAATGTGTATCTTCTTTCCCAATCAAGTTCACAAGAGACTTCATCGCCTTCTTTTAACCCTGGATTATCTACTTCATGACTAATTTTACCTGAGAATTTACCAACGTACACTACTTTGAATTTTTCACCATTCTTTATTATATATCCTTCATCCCAAGGTTGACCACCACCTTTAGGATAAAAAGCAGTAGTATCAAGAACAATATATTTATTATCTTTTACACTAACTACCTTAGCATTCCATTTTTTAAGGTATGAATTATCCATATATATTGCTTTTTTCATTGAGGAGTAAAAAGAAGTCTTCCTTTTAATTTTAATTTCAAAGATTTTTTAATACCTATCTAATATCAAATCATTCAGGTATTTTCTTGGCGGAGATTATCTACAAAAGTGTAAAGGGATAACGTAAATGTTATATATATTGGTTTAATTGAATTAAACTAATTAAATCGATAAATAGTTGAAAAAATGACAAGAATATCAAAAATAAAACTAAGAATTCTATTAATACCATTAGTAATCTTACTTCTTACATCCCTGCATGCCTTTAATATATCTTTAAAGCTAACTTATGATTTTAATAGTGATCTTGAACAATTCCAAGTTAAAAATTTAAAAAATTCTGATTTTTGGGTAATGGGGCCCTTACACATCAAAGATTCTGGAATTGGAGGGGATTATACATGGGATGAAGCGGTATTAGAAGATTGGTGTAATGGTTCAGGGACAATAAATTTTCCCTATGTTATTGAAAATATAACTATAGATGCTGGTGGTAATTCCAATGGAATTTTAATAGAAAATTCAATTGGAAAGCATTTTACAATTAGAAATTGTACAATTAGAAATGCAGGAGGTCCTTTTGATGCAAATGCGGGAATTGAGTTAATATCTTCTACCAATGGCACGATTATTAATAATAAGCTTTATGATAATGTGAAAACGGGAATATATTTACAAACAGATAGTAATTACAATACAATTGAAAATAATTATGTATTTAACACTTCACATACAGGAATTAGAATATACGAATCAAGTCATAATTTAGTGTTTAATAACACAATCATGAAAGGAGGTTGGTATGAGTCATATCCTTGGGTAACTGGTATTTATATTGATCATGACAGTTATAACAACCGAGTATTAAAAAATAATTTAACCGATCTAAATTATGGTATTGAATTAACTAATGCTGCTTATTATAATATTATAACTCAGAATTACATTAACAATATTTCTAGCATTGGATTGAGAATTTCTCTTGATTCTAACAATAACACAGTAAAGTTCAATAGAATATTTAATTCAACATCTTATGGAATCAGAGTAATAGGAAATGGGACTCAAATTTATGGAAACATTTTGATGGATAATGGTGAAAATGCTGAAAACTGGGGAAGCTATAATCATTGGGATAATGGAACAATTGGAAATTATTGGGATGATTATGGTGGTGTTGATGATAATGATGATGGAATTGGAGACTCATCATATAGTATAGCAGGAATTGGGACTGATTTTGATAATTATCCAATATGGGACGATGGATTTAACGGTACAGCAATACATATTGATGATACTGGAATTAACAGTTATAATTGGAATTTTGCATCAACTCGAACATGGTGTACTGGATCTGGAACGTTTTTAAATCCATATATTATTGAAGGAATAACAATAGATACACCTACTAATGGAGATGGAATTGTAATTGAAAATTCCAATGTCTATTTCATAATAAAAGATTGTATCATCCATGATGGCAGTGATATGGGAATTCAATTTAATAACGTAAATAACAGTAAAATTATAGGAAATACAATTTATAACTTCTGGAGAGCAATCTGGGTTGATTATGGGCATAATAACCAGATTTTAGAAAATTATCTATATAGTAATGGAGGTCTGGGTATATTATTATACCAAAGTACTTATAATCTAATTCAAAACAATAATATAAGTGATGGAGATTATCAAGGCATATATATCCAAGGATCAAGTCATTTTAACAATATCACAAATAATCATTGCACTGAAATTTCGGGAGTGTCGGGTTGGGGAATTGGTATTATAGTTCAAGGAAGTGATGATTGTATTGTTTTAAATAACTATTTGAACCTAAATACTTATGGTGTTAAAATTAGAAATGGAGCAGATCGCAATATAGTAAAAAGTAATATTCTTGAAAATAACCAATACGGAGCATATATTGAAACAACTACTCAACCCTGTTATGATAATCAATTCTATAATAATACATTTAATAATCCTATAGGAATTAACGCGATTGATAATGGATTAAACTCAGATTGGAATTTTACCTCATTAGGAAATTTTTGGGATGATTATTCTTTTTATGATCATGATGATGATGGAGTTGGGGATCTTCCATATACTATTAGTGGTTCTGCAGGAAGTGAGGATTATCATCCAATTTGGAATGATGGTCCAAATCCTATACCTATCATTAGCATAAACTCACCATTTGCCGATAGTATATTTCAATTTGATGCTCCAACCTTTAATATAAGTTTAACTGACGTAGATTTAGATCATAGTTGGTATACGATAGCATCATCGCCCACAAAACATTTTTATACACCACAAAATGGTATAAATATAGTTCCTATTGAAGAAGTTGTCTGGGATGGATTATCAGAAGGAGATATAATAATCCACTTTTACGTTAATGATACACAAGGGCAAATGGATGATTTTGAAATAACTATAATTAAACAAATCCCATCACCTCAAGGAATCCCATTTGGAAATTTTTATTTAATTCTCTTAGGAATAAGTATATGCTCATTGATCTTATTCGTAGTTAAAAAGAAGATAACAGTTTAATCCATATAATTTAATTTTTATTTTTTTTATTTTTCATAAATCTCAGAAGGTTTTGCTCCATCAAATAGCTCTAATTTCAAGAATTTCACTTTTTTATTACATTGTGGACAGTCATAGTAACCTGGTTCTCGATTTTCGATACTATAACCACATTCTTTACAAACAGAATAAAACATATATTAGAAATAAAGGTGAAATATTAATTAATTTACCTCATTAAGTTCGTTAGGTTTAGCGCCACAGAATGTCTTTAATTTTATGAATTTCATTTCTTTAGAACAGTTAGGGCAAAAATACTTAGCTGGTTCTTTATTTTCAAAGGAATATCCACAATTCTTACAAACTACTGCTTTCATATAAATTATCTACTAAAGAGAGATTTAATATGTTCTCGTTATGAACCAGAAATATTTTATATCATATATGGCGAACTGATAAGTTTTAAATAAAAAAAATGAATAAATAATAAGCCTTCTATAATTATTTATACGATTTAGATTAGGATTATTGTTTTAGAAAGATAAATGGCGGAAAATTAATGAAGTCAGTAGACGTAGCAGGTACTAAATTCGAAGTTAGAAATGGTTTTTTAGATTTAGGACTCTTAGAAATAAAAGATATTGATGAGATACAAGGATTATCAAAGTTAAAAGATCTTAAGAATTTGGAATTAAGTTCTAATGAAATTGTGCATATAAAAGGGCTTGAAAATTTAAATGAATTAGAAATTTTAAATTTAGGAAGTAATAAAATTGCTAATATTAAAGGATTAGAGAATTTAGAAAACCTTAAAATTTTACATCTAATAAGCAATGAAATCCAAGAGATAAAAGGATTAAATAAATTAGAGAATTTAGAGGAATTATATCTTAGAGGAAATCAAATTGCCAATTTATCTGGTCTTGAAAATCTAAGATCTTTAAAAAGATTAGACTTATCTTGGAATATGATTGAAGAAATTAATGGTCTCGACCAGCTATATCAACTCGAGGTTTTATGGATTGCTGGAAATCGATTAACCAAAATTAAAAATATCACTAATTTAGAAAATCTAGAAGTACTAAATTTAGCAGGAAATCAAATTAAAGTTATTGAGGGACTGGAAAATTTAAAAAGTTTAAAAAGTTTATATATAAATAATAATCTGATTGAAGAAATCCAAGGATTAGAGAATTTAGAGAATCTTGAGACATTATGGTTAAATACTAATCAAATTTCAAGTATTAATGGATTAAATAATTGCAAGAATCTAAGAATTCTAAATTTAAAGCAAAATAATATCTCTCACCTTAAAGGTTTATATAATTTAACAAACTTGGAGAATTTATTTCTTTCAGAAAATGATATTGGTGAAATTAAAGGACTTGAACCATTAATAAAATTAGAGTCACTTGATTTAGGTCAAAATAGAATAATTCAAATAAAAGGGTTAGAATCACTAATGAATTTAAAGGATTTATGGCTAGCTGATAATTTAATTCCTCAGAAAATTATAGATCAGTTAGGAGGACTAGATTCAGGCGGATGTGCACATGATCCAATGAAATTTGTTCAATATTGCCTTGTTAATTTATGATACTCTTTTTTATAATTTCTTAAATATGAAAGTGTAATATATAGAAACCATATAGAATAAAAAAAATTATTTATCAAAATTTTATACTCTTAATTTATGGAGGAAAATTATATGGTTTTAAATCCATTTGAGATAGCTAAAAACCAGATTGATATAGTTGGTAAAGAAGTGGGATTAGATGCTAATTTAATTAAATATCTAAAGAGAATAGAAAGAGCATTAATAGTTACTATCCCTATATTAATGGATGATGATAAGCTTGAGATTTTTGATGGTTATAGAGTACAACATAGTACTGTTAGGGGACCCGGAAAGGGAGGAATAAGGTATTCCCCAGAAGTGACCTTAGATGAAGTTAAAGCATTAGCAACGTGGATGACATGGAAGTGTAGTCTTTTAAATTTACCTTTAGGTGGCGCTAAAGGAGGTGTATGTGTAGATCCTCGAAAGTTAAGTAATAAGGAATTGGAAAGATTAACTCGAAGATACGCATCTGAGATTATTAATATGATTGGTCCTGACATTGACATTCCAGCTCCAGATGTAAATACTAATGCTCAAGTAATGGCATGGATAATGGATACTTATAGTATGAATAAAGGCAGATCAGTTCCGGGAGTAGTTACTGGTAAACCAATTGAAATTGGAGGCTCAGTTGGGAGAGAACCCGCTACGGGAATGGGTTTATTTTATGTACTTGAAGCTATGTGTGAAAAATTGAATATTGAATTAAAAACACAGTCTATAGTAATTCAAGGGTTTGGAAATGTCGGTGGTACGATAGCTGATTTATTATATAAAGAAGGTTGTCAAATAGTCGCTATTTCTGATATATCAGGAGGTCTCTATTCTTCTGAAGGATTAGATATTGAAAAATTACTAAAATGGACTCAACAAGGCAAATTCTTAAAAGACTATGAAGATAAAAGATATAAATTAATCACAAATGAAGAATTACTTACTTTAGAATGTAATATATTAATTCCAGCAGCTTTAGAAAGTCAAATTACAGGAAAAAACGCAAATAATATCAAATGTAAGATTATATTAGAAGGTGCAAATGGACCAGTTAATACCGAAGCAGATAAAATACTATTTAAAAAAGGAATCGTTGTGATCCCAGATATTTTAGCTAATGCAGGAGGTGTATGTGTTTCTTATTTTGAATATGTTCAAGATATTCGTGCTTATTTCTGGGAGTTAGATAGGATTAATAAAGAATTAAAAAAGATAATCTTGAGAGCCTTTGAAGAAGTGTATCAAATTTCAAAAGAAAGAAAGATTAATCTCCGAACTGCCGCATACATCATTGCAGTATCCAGGATTGCCAAAGCTATTGAACTAAGAGGAATTTTTCCTTAATATAATCAAAAACTATTTAATTTAACTCATTTTTTTTAATTTATGTTAGAACCAGACTATTATGAGATAGTCAGGCAGAAGTTAAATCTTGGAAAATTATATGCACCAAAACATAAGAAAATAACCGAGTTACTAAAGATATTCTGGAATGAAGAAGAAATTAAAATTATTTCTCAATTCGAAGGAACTGAAGATGATATTACCTTAAGAAAATTAGAAGAAAAGACAAATATTCCAAAAGAAAAGCTAAAAGAAATATTAGAAAAGAGTTTAGAAAAAGGAACTATTGGAAAGCGTGGTTCTAGATATTGCCTATTACCAATATTACCAGGAATATTTGAGAAATATTTTATTCGGTTAAAAGATACAGAAGAGAACCTGAAAAAAGTAGCCGAGATTTATCGTTTTCTTTTTAAGAATTTTGTGCCTCAATTTTTAAATGAAACCAATTTTAAACTATTTCGTCCCTTACTACCAGTCGAAGCTGAAGAAAAATTAATCCAAATTAATGAATCCTTTGATCTTGAATCTAAAGTACTTTCATACGAGTTAGTCAGAAGTTTAATAGATAAATATGATAAATTTTCTATAGTAGATTGTCAGTGTCGTCTTGTTGGTGAATATACAGGGGAACCATGTAAAGTAGCCCCTCCAGAGATGGGATGCTTTTTAGCTGGAGCTGTTGCTGAAAGAAATATCAAGAGAGGAAGACCAAGTCTATCTAAAGAAGAAGCAATTGAATTTCTTAAGAAAACTGAAAAAGCGGGTCTCGTTCATAATTGTATTATGGATAAGAGTGTGGAATATTCTTTATTTATATGTAATTGTTGTAGTTGTCATTGTGGAACCTTAATTTCATCGAAAGAACATCGTGAAAATGCTGTCCATCCATCTAATTTTATTCCAATCTTTAATAATGATCTTTGTACTAAATGTGATATTTGCTTAAATAAATGTCAAATGGGAGCAATATATCATAAATGGGGTAACGAAGAAGATAAATCTGATGAGAAAATGTATTTACGGGAAGATTTTTGTATAGGATGTGGAGTCTGTGCTGCAAATTGTCCAAATAATGCTATTAAACTGATAAAAGTTAAAGATAATATCCCTAATGAAAAATATAAAATAGGCAATAGAACATTCTTAGAATTAATATTGTAATAATTTCCTTTAAAAATTATAAAATAGTATTGAAAAATTCTTATTAAGGTATTTCGATTATTTATTAAATAAAAAAATGAATAAGATTTATCTGTATCAATTTTAGTGTAATATTTAAAAGTTAATCTTCTCTAAGTTCTTCCAATGTATCTGTTACTAAATTATTTAATTCTCCATATGCAATAGCATCTTGAAGATTTCCTTCAATCTGTAAATCTCCACTCATATATGCACTGGTAGAATCAAGTTCACCTGATCCTAACTCTGACCATATAGCAGCTGTTGCCTTTAAGGTAACACTAGGATCATCAGCCTCCCCTTCAGCGTATTCAACTTCTCCTTCTCCAACCTTTAACCAATATTTATAGTTAACATCAGTCCATTCAAATTGTGCTACTAGTGTGTCCATATCTTCAACTTCTTCTTTAACTTCTTCATTTTCTTGAGCAAGTTGTTTTAATGCTTCTAATAATACAAGGGCATCAGAAGGTTTTCTTTCCCCTGTTCCATCCCTCAATGCTGCTAATTTTTTTAATAATTCTAAGTCCATTTTTTAATACACCATTCTTTTAAATAGATACTTTATATTTAAAACTACGTAAGCTAGATTAAGTTTGAATATTTTAAAAGGTTTTATTTATTGTATTCATCATCTAATATTTTGTTCCTCTTACAAATATTTTCTTAAAAAACTTAATTAGCAACTTAATTGATTTATAATGGTAAAAAAAAGAAAAAAAGAATTTAGGATTTAATTTTTATATACTTTCAGCTGCTACACCGTTGCTTCCAGTAGAAGTGGAAACAGTAAGTGTATATTTGTTGTTTGCTGAAACGTAATCATCAGAGGTAATAACCAGAGTTGGATATCCACCTGATTGACTAAATCCACCAGATCCGATTGAATTATAAGAATTAGAACCTGTTGATGTAGAGCAGGTAAATTTAGCACCTACGTTAGCTGAATTATCCCTATAATAAACATCTATACTTCCTGTTGATGTCGAAACCGAGCTTGTAACATTTGATCCAATTTCAGTGTACTGTAAAATGGTAACATCAATACTCCCTGTAGATGTATGAAGATTCCATATATTTTCTCCAGCATATTTCATATTATAACTATTAAAATCGATTGATCCTGTTGCTACAGAACCTACTAAATCCCCTCCAATAGTACAACTGGAAAAATTCAGAAGAAGAGAACCAGTTGAACTAGATACTAATAAATTATGGGAAAAGTTGACTTTTTTAGCATATAATTGAATCGAACCAGTACTAGTACTTAGTTGAGCATCAGCTTGAAAGGTGACATTTTTTGAAGAATTTAGGAAAATTGAACCTGTTGCTGATTCTAATATTGTGTTATTAAGAATTGCATTTTCTGCTATGTTCATTGTTATAGCTCCCGTACCAACTAGAGTATTGATATCATACACTATATCTGTTCTAAGAGTTAAAATGATGTCTACTTGTCGAAATAATCCGAAATAAAACCATGCGGGTGCTTTTGCGTCAAGTATAAAAGTTGTAATGGGAGAGCTTTCATTCTGCCAAACAGGAGTATAAAAAAAATCTGAAAAATTTGAGTCTTTTACTAAAATACCTTCAATATGAATATCTAAATCAACTTGAGCATAATAATTTGTAGGAGTATCATTATATTTGATAAATACTGAGCCTATATCAGTATATATATTAATTCTTTCTATAGATGCAGCAACTCCAGGATCATAGTAATAAGTATTTTCATAGTCGATTGTACCCCAGGTGGTAAATACAAGAACACCAACTGCAGATCCTCCAGTTACTAAACAAGCAGCAATTACGAATAAAACGACTTTATGAACTTTTTTCAATAAAACCACTTTTTAAATTTAATTATTACTTATGTCGATCCAATTAAGAAGAGTATATAAATAAATTTTAGACTGATTTTTGCATTTTTTTGAAAGAAGATAAAATTGGTTTTAATATTATTAATTATAGTTTTTTGATAATTGACTGAGCAAAAATCCTAGCTTTCTCAAAATCATCCTCATTTGGATGTCCTTTTATGTGTTTCAGATATGTTTCTTCGGCTTCTCTTCTTTCTTCTGGTGAGAGTCTCGAAAGATATGCTTCTCTCTGTTCTTTTGCTAAAGAGACTAAATTTTCACCACAACAATCGAACTCTCCCAAAACTTCACAATTATGTTGTTCTATTATTTTATTCACCGATTTGAATGCTTTTGGCCAGGGAGTTTTACTTTCATGTGTATAAAAGTATGCTAATTTTGAAGGAAGTTGAGGAGCTTTTTTAATAAGACTAGTAATTTTTCTACTTACATTAAAAGCATAAATTCCTGAACCTAAAAAAACTAAATCGTATGAAGAAAGAGAATTTGGATCCACCTTTTTAACCGGAAGTAGTTCGACTTCATGATCTATTATTCCATCCTTAATCGATATGGCAATTTTTTCTGTATTTCCAGTACCAGAATAATATGTAATTAAAATTTTCAAATTTGATTACCATTAATTTAATTTTTATTTTTATATGTTAAAGATATTAAAAAACTATTTTGAAATATTAATCCTCGACTTTAAGATCAAAAAATCTTATAGCATTCTCAATTGTCTTTTCACTAACAGTTTTCTGAGATATTTTATGTGAATAAGCTATAGCTACAATAGAGTATCTTACATTAGATGGGACATTAATAGGGCCCCTTTTGTAAGGATGTTGATAATATGAATCCGTTTCGGTAACTAGTGATTCTAATGGTGAGAATTTAGTAACCTTTCGCCATCTATTAAATCCATAAGCAGAACTTGGAACTGAAAGGATGAAACCTTGATTTGGTAGAGTTCTGCCATAGTCTTCTGGCCCAGAAAAGCAATGCCACATAACTCT
The DNA here is from genome assembly GCA_048941625.1 of Promethearchaeota archaeon. Taxonomy (GTDB): domain Archaea; phylum Asgardarchaeota; class Lokiarchaeia; order Sigyniarchaeales; family SOKP01; genus Loki-b32. Next base: position 10,651 of record JBHLNK010000052.1, read on the forward strand.
TTTTGGTTTGATCTTGAATTCATTTAATATAACAAGAATTTCTTTATTTACTCCATCTTTTTTGTTAAATTTATGTTTGGGATTTTCTCTGTCAAATTCGTGCTCCGCTGCGTTTCTTACATGCAAAACATAAGGTTTATCTAAATCCTTTGTTAATTCAAATATTTGTTTAAGTACATCAACTTGTTTATTTCTTTTATCTAAATCTCTAGCATGGTGGAAGTCAAGGCCAATTTCTCCAATCGCTAAATAATCATCTGGATAATTCATAACATAATCTATCCATTTTTTCCATTCTTTCTTATATACATCTTTTGGAGTATATGAGACTGTTTGAGGAGCCCAACCACATGTAAAACCAAAATTATGATTGAATTTTTTCTTGAAATTTAAGGTGAGATTTAATGTAGTATTATCAATTGTGCTCGTTATTAAATAAATTCCTCCCATTTTAAAATAATTGTAATATTGCTCCTTATCAGAAGGTAAAACATCATTCTTTGGGCGATGAAAAGGTAAGTGGCAATGCACATCGATAAATTTTAGACTTTCCTCTGGTTCTGGAAGGTATTCTTTTTTTGGCATTATAATTAAACTTGTTTTTAGTTACATTAGTGAATTAATTAAGTTTTTAAAGAAATTCCATTATAAAATGTTTATATTAATTTATAAAGTGATTTAATTTTGAAAATTAAAGAAAAAATAAGAAAGTATGAGAAATATATTACAATATTTATTGGTTTCATTCTTTCAGGAGCTCTTTTTCTTGCTATATATCTATTAGCTTTCATACAAAAACTATTAGGAACCCCTAATTTAGTTCCGCCTGAATATCTTTCACATTTTGTTGCTTTTTTACCTGGCGAGTTATGGAGTGACATGATCTTTTTATATCTTTTCCCATTAATACCATTTGCTATATTTTATTTAATAGCTCCATATACAACATGGCTTTTAGTAAAAATTCATAAAATGATCTATCTCTCTCGAAAAAGATTTCATTATGGAATAATTGAGTTGGGGCCAAGGAGAAAGCCATTCTTCTTATTTAGAAGATCATTAATTGTAACTTTATTATCATTTTCTATAGCCGCCTTATTTATTCAAGCTGGCTTAGGTCCTTTGTTTAGGGAAGGTATGACCCCTGATTCCGCCCTACATCAAGCTGAAGCACTTTTTCTAGCAGTATTTTTTATGGTACCTTTTGTTCTATTGATATTTTTACCAATTTGGTTTTTGGAAGATGCAGGGATTATTATTTACCGTCAATATACAGGACAGCAACGAACACCAGTAATAGAAGGTACTCACGCGCCCTATTTAAATACACTCCAAGGATATGCAGGAATTTCAACTATAATAATCCTAATAGTATATGTTGGTTCATCATTTGCGGAATCAGGATTCGGTCCAGCGATTCTGACACCAGTTATATTAATTATCCTTCCCTTCTTAACTACAGGTTTACTTTCTCTCGCTTTAGCTTTATATGAAAGGTTCAATCCAAACCTTTTAAAACGTATTCAACGTACGATTGAAAGACTTGACCTATCCCGAATTCGAATTCCAACATTTGATGAATTGAAAACGGAGTAAATTAATTTAATAATTTTTTTCTTATTTAGAATTCTTTAAACACGAGTTTTTCATAGATCGTAATTTAGAAATAAAAAAATCTTTTAAATAATCTTCCTTATTAGAGTCTATTATGAGTGATCCAATAAAACTTAAGCTTAATGATTTGGAATCTAAAAAGAAAGAATTACAGCCGAAAATTGACGAAATAAACAAAAGAAGAGAAGAAGAACTACAAGAAGTCAATAAAAAATATGATCATATGATTTACGATATTAATTATACCACTCAACAGTTGGAAAATGAATTTACCAATGACTTAATTAAAGGTTTTATAGAAATTGTTTCAAGGGAATTTGATAGAAAAAGAAGCTCAGATATCTATGAAGTATCAAGTGAATTTAAAGACTTTAAAGAATCTATAGCTGAATTTGATATGTTTCCGAGAGAATTGATTGAAAGGATGCGAAAGGTAATAGAAGGTGCTCCAATTGAAAATATCATGTATGATCTTGAAAAAATACAGAATAAATATTTAAAACATTAAATTACTGTTTTTTCACTTTTTTTAGTTAATATCTAGATATTACATAGGTAAATATGTTTAATTGAATCTCTTCGATTATAGTTAAAGACTCAAGGTTTTAATCTATATGGAGTTATTTGAAGAGGAAGTAGAAATTTATAACTCTAAAATGCGCCTTTTGAATTGGCTTTATGACGAACTCAGAATACATAAGGAAATACCTAAGGATTTGATTAATGAAAAAGGTCAAAAATTACCATTAAATGTATAAATTATTATTGAAATGTACTTTCATTATTGATGTTAATATATCCTCTAAAGTTCTTATAGAAGTATCTATATTTCCTTTATCTGGAAAATGGATAAAGATAACAGGATACTGTTTCCTTGAGAAACACAAAGCCCAGAAATATAGATAATTACATAAATAAAATCCGGGAAAATATGAAATGGAGATTTTTTTTTTATCTTTCAGATTTGAATAAATTTTACTAAGGTTAAGAGTGGTTTTAATCCAAGGTAAAAAATGTAATTTTATTAAACCAAATTTTGTTTTGTGATTAATATCGGTACCCAACTTAAAATTCCAAGCATATTGCTCAAAACTTATTTTTTTTTGTGTGTGTATACCTAACAATAAGACTAATTTAGGAGAAGAGTTTAATTCAGAAAGTATTTGTTTATAAGTAGTGATACTTTCTTTCCAACTCACAGGAAGGATATATTTTGCAACCTTAAATCTTGTATTCCTAAAATCAATATTCTTAACGATCTCACTACTTAAATTGGTGAAATATCTTCCAAAACTATTGAATCCTGTTAATATAATCAAGCTTTAATTAAATTGAAAATATATAATTATTTTATTCTAAAAATTTAAAAAAATTTATAGAAAAATACGAATTTTGATTCTATTATTGAGCTGCTTCTTTCGCTTTTTGTTTTTCCAAATTATCCAATTCTTTCTGTAGAGTTTTTATTTCTGATTGAACCTGTTTAATTTGATTTTTCTTATCATTCTCTATTTCCTTTAGTTTATCATTTAATGCTTTTTCTTTTTCATTTTTCAATCTAACAAACTCTTTACTAGCAATTTTAGCAGAAACTATTTTTTCTTTCTTTTTTTGCGTCCATTCCTCTGATTTTTGAATAGCTTCATCTCTTAACCTTTCTTCTTCTTCTAATTTTACTTTTGTTTCTTCAATTTGAGCATCAAATTCTTCCTCAATTTCTGCTTCAGCGGAAGCATCCCTTTTTGAGGCTTCTTCTTCAATTCTGGTTATTTCATCCTCTTTTGCACTAATCTGACCTCTGATATATTCTTCTGACATATCAATTCATTTTTTTTTAATTAATTTTCGATTCTATATTATTATTCGATAATTTTGTTAAACTACCAAATCTTTTAAATTTTAGGCTTGTTATAGCCATTTTAGGATGACTACATTTTTTTTCATTAAATTAAATAATTTAAAAGGTATTTTATGGATTAATGGAGTACTTTCTATTTTTTTATAGTAAATTCCCAAGCACACCAATAATCTTCTGGGTGATTTCCTGGAGGACATACGATACATCTTGTTTCAATCCTAGAATCTATAGTTTTAGCAAATAATCCATATTCTACGATTCCAACTGGCTTGCAGGGAAAGTCTGGAAGATTTCTACTCCTCCGGGCATGTTGTACACGACAATTAATCATCCGAAATATGCATCTTTTTTCTGATACTTCTACAATCTCTTGAACATTTATATTTGAATAGACTCTATACTTCAAAGCTTCAATTAAGGCAGGAATTCCTCCATTTTCTGGGATTTTAAATCGATTCATAATCCTTTTTGCTTCAATTACTGTAAATCTTTTCCACTGCTCAACATCAAGTTCTATAGCCTTTTCAAGTCCAAATTCTTTTTCAACAGCTTGAAACCAAGTTCCATCTATTGCAAGCCAATTTTTAGAAAGATCTTCTATATAATCTAATAAAACATCCTTTGAAAAGTTTTCAATGTCATTTCTCATGTCTACAATTCTCAGCTTAAATTTTTTTTATAATCATTAAATTAGCGATATATTATATTCTTTTGTAATCCCTCATTGGATTAACTTTCTCTTTTTTAAAGTGAGAGTAAAATTTATCTTTATTACTTTTTCTATCTAATTATATTCAATAAATTTCTCAATTTTGATTAAAATGGGAAAAACCATTACTGAAAAAATAATTGAACAACATTTAGTTGAAGGTAGTTTAGAAAAAGGAACAGATATTGCAATAAAAATCGATCAGACATTAACTCAAGATGCTACTGGAACTATGGCATATCTGCAATTTGAAGCAATGGGCATTGATCGTGTACAAACAGAGTTATCCGTGAGTTATGTTGATCATAATACCTTACAAACTGATTTCAAAAATCCAGATGACCACAGATATCTCCAAAGCATCGCAGCTAGATATGGGCTGTATTTCTCACGACCAGGGAATGGTATATGCCACCAAGTGCATTTAGAACGATTTGCTAGACCAGGAAAAACATTACTAGGTTCAGATTCGCATACACCAACTGGAGGTGGTGTAGGAATGATAGCGATTGGAGCAGGTGGGTTGGATGTCGCCGCTGCTATGGCAGGAGAGGAATTTCGCTTGAAAATGCCTAAAATTGTCAAAGTATACTTAACAGGAAAATTAACAGATTTTGTGTCCGCTAAGGATGTAATTTTAGAAGTTTTAAGACGAATTGGAGTAAAAGGCGGAGTTAATAAAGTTTTAGAATATACTGGACCAGGTATAAAAACTTTAACTGTACCTGAAAGAGGAACAATAACTAATATGGGGACTGAAACAGGGGCGACCACCTCAATTTTTCCATCAGATGAGATTACAAAAGAATTTTTAGCAGCACAAGAGAGAGGAGATCAATGGATTAAATTGGAACCTGATGAAGATGCTGAATATGATGAAATAATTGAAATTAATTTAAGTGAATTAGTACCACTCATCGCTGAGCCTCATAGCCCTGGAAAAGTAAAGAAAGTCAGTGAGATTGAAGGTTTAGATGTAGATCAAGTCTGTATTGGGAGTTGTACAAATTCCTCTTTAAGGGATCTTAAGGTTGTTGCTAATATGTTAAAAGATAAAACAATTGCTTTAAACACTGTTTTAACTGTGTCTCCTGGTTCGCGACAAGTAGTAGATCATATGATTGATTCAGGAGAAATGGGTTATTTAGTAAAAGCAGGAGCAAGAATATTAGAAAATGCTTGTGGACCTTGTATAGGTATGGGATTAGCACCAAAAAGTGAAGCTGTAACTTTAAGAACGTTTAATAGAAACTTTCTCGGAAGATCAGGTACAAAAAGTGCTAATGCATACTTAGTCAGCCCTGAAACTGCCGCTATAGCCGCACTTGAAGGTAAAATTACGGATCCAAGGAAATTTGGGAGTCTACCAAAATTATCAATGCCAAAGAAATTTATGGTAAATGATAATTTAATTATTCCACCTTTACCTCCTGATGAAGCTAAGAGGGTAAAGATAGTAAGAGGTCCCAATATTAAACCTTTACCTGAATTTAACCCATTACCAGATAAATTAGAAGGAGAAGTTCTTCTTAAAGTAGAGGATGATATAACTACTGATCATATTATGCCGGCAGGAGCTAAAATTCTTCCTCTAAGGAGTAATATTCCTGAAATCAGTAAATTTGTATTTAATGTAGTTGATGAAAATTTTCATGATAGATCACTTGAAAAGGGAGGAGGCTTCATTGTGGGAGGAGATAATTATGGACAGGGTTCAAGTCGAGAACATGCCGCCATTGCTCCTAAATATCTTGGAATTAAAGCTGTAATAGTTAAAAGCTTTGCGCGTATTCATTTAGCGAATTTAGTAAATTTTGGAATTGTTCCATTAACCTTCTCTAATAAAGATGATTATAATAAGATTGAGCAAGGGGATCGATTTGAAATAGATCTAACATCTATAAAAACAGGGACAGTCTTGTTAAAAAATCTCTCAAAAAGCCTCGAAATAGAATTAAAGCATTCTCTAAGTGAACAAGATATAGAAGAATTAATGGCTGGTGGAAAATTAACACTTATAAAGCAAAAACATGTATAATTAAAGTTTTTTTCAAAAATTTTTTTTAATTTTTTCCATATTCATCATTAATATGTTTGATAAAAAGTTCAAACAAGATCCGAAAAAGCGGTTTTCTAATCGAGTAGAGAAATATATTAAATATAGACCAAACTATCCTCAAGATATAATACAATTTCTAAAAAAAGAAGAAATATTACGCTCTAATTCTGTCATTGCAGACATTGGATCGGGAACAGGTATATTAAGTGAATTATTTCTTAAAGAGGGAAATAAAGTCTATGGAATTGAACCAAATTTCGATATGAGAGATGCGGGAGATAAATTATTAGGTAAATATTCCACTTTTTCAAGTTTAGAAGGCTCTGCTGAAAACACAAGGTTAGAAGATAATTCGATTGATATAATAACAGCAGGACAGTCTTTTCATTGGTTTAACTTAGATAAATCAAGAATGGAATTTAAGAGGATTCTTAAGCCAGAAGGTTGGGTTATTCTTATTTGGAATCGTCGAAAAAATCTCACAAATCGATTTTTAATAGAGTATGAAAAATTCCTTCTGGAATATGGAACAGATTATCAAGCTATTGAAAAGAGTAAACTTGATTTTGATAAATTTTTTAGTCGGAATAACAATAAGGAACCATATAATAAAATTAATTTTGATAATTATCAAATCTTTGATTATGAGGGCTTAAAGGGACGTTTACTTTCGACATCATATATTCCTTTAAATGATGATCCTAAATACACGAATATGTTATTAGATTTAAGGAAGCTATATGATAAGTTTCAGAAAAATGGTTATATAAAATTTGAATATGATACTGAAGTAATTTATGGTCAATTATAGCAAATTAAATATAAAAAAATTAAGCAAGATAAGTTTGTAGAGATTTTTTAATTGTCTTAAATCTTTCAAGAGAACTTTCAATATCTCCCTTTTTTAAAAACAGTAATCCCTCTTGATTTAGGGCCTTTAATGAATCCTGTAACTCCTTTAAACGAATATTATTTTCAAATTCTTTGATAAGATTTAAATGTTCTTTAGCAATTTCTTCTTTATGCAGTGAATCAGCTAATTCTATTAATCTTTCACATCGGGATATTCCTTCCTTATAATTTCCTTTATTTTGAAGATCCTTAATTTTTTTTACTAAAGTTTCTATTTTTTCTAATTTTTTGAGATACTCTTTTTCAGTATTTATAACATCTAATTCTATTTGTTTTAAATCATCTAAATAATCTTTTATTTCATTATCTTCAAATTCTTTAATTAGATTCGTTATTTTTAGTTTTAACTCATTAAATTGGTGTTTTTCTCTCAAGGTTATGCTTTCTTCTATGAAACTCTCAAATTTTTTGATTAAATTTTCTCTAATTACAGCTTTAACGCTTTTTTTTTCTAAATCTTCCCAATATTGCTTTATTTTTTTATCATCAAGTGTTTCTAAGAATATTTTAGCTTTTTCTATTATTTCATGAGTTTTGATATAATCTTTATTATCTAATGCTTTAGTAAAAACTCCATCTAGTCGCTCTAATTCAGTTTTTAGCTTTTTTATCTTTTCTTGTTTTAATCTTAATTGTTCCTGCTTTATTTTTTCTTTTTCTTTTTCTTCTTTCTCTTTAAGTAATTTTTTAATTCTAGTAATCAGATCTTCTTGATCTTTAACAAAGGAGTTTAAATCTTCTGATTTTGCTAACTCAATGATTTCATATGCAACTGATAAAGCTTCTTTTAATTGTCCTTTTATATATGCTTGTCCTTGAATAGCAAGTCGGTTATCAATTTGTTCAACTACTCTAATTTTTCTTTTCTCTTCTTTCTCTATTATTTCGTCTATAGATTCTGTTTGGTCTTCAGTCAATTTATAACACATCTCCTCATTTTTTATATTCTTGTAATTGAACAACGATCTGCTCAAAATATCCTAAAGAATCAACACAATTTCCTTTATTCAAGGATTTCATCGCATTTTTACTTAATTCTTCGATATTTTCTAAAAGGAGTTTTACAGTGTCAAATTTATTCTTCAATCTTTTCCATTTCTCATCTACTTCATTATCAAGAAGTTCAGTTAGATAAATTTCTGCTTTTTCAATCAGTTTGGCTAAATTTTCAATTTCCATTGATTTGAGGGATAACTTAAAACTTTCCTCTAACTTTAAAAGTTCTATTCTTAATTTTTCCTGTCTTTCTTCAAAATCTTTCCTATCTTTAATTTCTTTTTTTGTAGTTTCAATAATTATTGAATAATCATTAACTAACTCTAAATTATTAATTCTTTTAGCAAGATTGATAATTTCATTAGACCATATTATAACTTCTTCTAAAGAATTATTAATTTTACTTTCTTTAACCTTCTCTTCCAATTCAGTAATTTCATTGAGAAGATTATTATAGGATTGTTCTTCTGAATCAATATCTTTTTTAAGTAAGTCTAATTTACCACGGTATTCAGGGAGATCTAATATTTGGACCTGGGTAATTAGATCTTCAATTATTTTTTTGATTTCTGTAAAATAATTTGATTCTTTTAATTTTACTATTTTATTAGACAAAAAATCAAATTTAGTAATAAAATCTTTTTTCTCTTTTGAATTTTTAATATTATCTTTTAATTTATTCCATATTTCTTTAAATGTATCATCCGTTAGATTTGAAAGTAAAGTTAAACCTTTCTCATGGTTTTCTATTGCTTTTGAAATATCTTGATTTTCTAAAAAAGTGTAAATCTCTTTTTCCAATTTTAGAAGGTCATTTTTTATTTTCACTTGCTCAGCATTCCATTTTTTCTTTTCTTTCAATATTAATGCTTTAGCATCTTCAATTAACAATAAATCATAGACAATTTCATACTTTTTCTTAAATGATTCAATTAAATGATGAGCATCCAATAAATTTCCGAGCTTAATTAATTTATTGTACTCTTCTTCTACTTTTGAAGTATCTTCTATAATTTCAGAAACTATTTTATGATTCTCGAATTTCTCAGTTAGTTTTGAAATTAACCTTTTTTGTTCAGTAACAAGAGCATCATCTTCAATCTTTATAGCTAAACCAATTATTTCTTTTAATATATCAATTGCATTATTATAATCTTCAGATTTGATTAATTCGTCAGATTTTTCTTTTAAATCATTAATCTTTTCTAAAATTGGTATTACGGTTTTTTCTTGATAATTTATAATTTCATATAAATCCTGTTTATTGAGATTTAAATTTTTGAAAAATTCTAATGGTTCTGACCTCATATCGAAAGTTATATTTCGGATAATTCTAAATTGAGGGAAATCCTCTTTTAATATTACGCGAATATTAGGTATATGGTTTTTTAAAGCTTGAGTAGCATTTTTTCCAATCCAAATATACATAGTTTTAATTTTTATGATATATATAGCTAAAATATTAACAATAGTGAATACTTCCTTTATATTACTGTAAGCAATTTCATCAAAACTGCCATCATAATTAAGCTTGAAAGTTTTTATTACATTCTCAACCATAAACCCACATCCTTACACCTGTGCAAATAAGTAGTCTAAGAATTTGTTTTTAAACATTTGCGATTGGAAATGTGAAATAAAGCAATTAATTCAGCTTTTAAGTAAAATCAGAAATTATCATTAACTCTATAATTAAATAATTTGAAATGTAAAATTAATTATTAAAATAAAATAATGGAAGTGATATTATGAAGGAATATAAAGTTGTGACTATTAAAGGTGGAAAGACAATGCAAAAGCTAGTAGAAAGTGCTCAAGAAAAATTAGATGAGATGGCAGCCCAAGGTTGGGAATTCAAATTTCTTGATAATATATTATGGATTTTTGAGAGAGAAGTTTAAATTATATATTTATTGAATCAAAATTTTAATCCTTTTTTTATTAATCTATTATTTATTTTAAATTTCTGGCAAAAACGACGTTTATATATAATAATCTAAGAAATTATTCAAATTCACACATTCTTGCTTCAAATTCAGGTTTTAAATTGATCAAACTACCAGCCAGAACAGCTTTTATTTGTCGTCTACTTAAGTTGTGTTTAGTATCATAAGTTTCATTTTTAGTTTCATTATGAACATTAATATTGTAACTATTTTCTAATTCATTTCTAATATTATAAATGATTAGATTATCATTTTGATCAATATTATTCCAATCATCTTTATTTACAAAAATTAAAGGAACAATTCCAAAATTAGTTAAATTTTGCCAATGGATTCGAGCAAAGGATTTTGCAATCACTAACCTTAATCCAAGATAGCGAGGTGCTATCGCCGCATGTTCTCGACTTGAACCCTGTCCATAATTTTCGCCACCTATTATTGCGAAACCCTTTTCTTTATATTTAAAAGCGCGTTTATAAAAGTCTTTATCAACAATTTCATATACAAATTTACTAATTTCAGGTATATTGCTTCTAAAGGGTAAGATTTTTGCTCCGGCAGGCATTATTTCATCAGTTGAAATGTTATCTCCAACTTTTAGAATGACTGGTGTTACTAAATTCTCAGGTAAGTTTGAAAATGGCGGTAAAGACTTTATATTTGGTCCTTTTCTTAAATCTATAGTTAAACATTTAGTTGGAGGAGGGATCAACATACTTTTATTAATAATCAGTTTTTTTGGTTCAATATATTTAGGATATGACATGTCTAAAGTACGTGGATCTGTTATTACTCCCCTTAATGCTGAAGCAGTGGCTGTCTCTGGGCTACATAGATAAACCTGGTCTCCTTTTGTGCCTGATCTTCCTGGAAAATTTCTAGGTACTGTTCTCAAGCTAATTGAGTCTGTTGGAGGAGCTTGTCCCATCCCTATGCACCCATTACATCCCGGTTCATGAATTCTTGCTCCCGCTTTAACTAATTCTTGTAAATACCCGTTCTCTATTAAGTTCTCTAATACTTGCCTAGTTGATGGGTTAACATCATAAGAAACGGTATCCTTTACTCTGTTACCCTTCATCATTAAAGCACAAATAGCAAAATCACGTAATCCTGGATTAGCAGAAGAACCAATATAAGCTTGTAGAATGTCTTTTCCGGCTACTTCAACAACCGGTTTTACTTTACCAGGACTGCATGGTAGGGCAATAAGAGGTTCAACTTTAGATAAATCGATTTCTTCATATAAATCATATTCACAATTATCATCTGCTTTTAATTCGCTCCATTCGCTTGCTCTCTCTTGTTGGATCATAAAATTCTTTACGATCTCATCAGACGGAAATATTGATGTAGTGGCACCTAGTTCAGTCCCCATATTAGCAATTACGTGTCTGTCCATAGCTGTTAAAGATTTTAATCCTGGACCATAATATTCAATAATTCTTCCTACTCCTCCTTTTACACCGTGTCTTCGTAGCATTTCTAAAATAATATCTTTTGCACTAACCCATTCTGTAAGTTCTCCTACTAATTTTACACCCCAAATCTCTGGCATTTTAACATAAAGAGGGTTCCCTGCCATGGCTAATGCTACTTCTAAACCACCAGCTCCTATTGTTAACATTCCCAAAGATCCCCCTGCGGGAGTATGAGAATCAGATCCTAGTAATGACTTACCAGGGATTCCAAATCTCTCCATGTGAATTGGATGACTTACACCATTTCCTGGTCTACTAAACCATAAGCCAAATCTTTGACAAGCAGTATAGAGAAATAAATGGTCATCTGAATTTTTAAAATCAGCTCTTATTAAATTATGATCAACATATTGAACTGAAATTTCAGTTTTAACTCTATCCAACTCCATAGCCTCTAATTCAAGCATCACCATTGTACCAGTTGCATCTTGTGTCAAAGTTTGATCTATTTTTAAACCAATTTCTTGACCAATAACCATCTCTCCTTCTAAATGATGAGATTTTAACAGCTTTTGAGAAACATTATAACCTTTTTCCATAAATAATCACTTAATTTTTTATTTTTTTAATAAAACCATTTATCTATCTTCAATATTTACATATTTCTTATTTAATTCCCCAATATATCTAAGTCTCGGTCTGATAAGCTTATTATCCGAAAGTTGTTCTATTGCATGAGCGACCCAGCCTGAACTTCTGGAAGCTGCAAATAAAGGAGTGAATAAAGCAGTAGGTATTCCTAGAGCGTGAAGAGCTCCAGCAGAATATAAATCTACATTGGGGTAAATTTTCTTATTTTTAATCATAAAATCTGTCAAAATTTCAGTCATTTCATAAATATTGTCTATGTTACCTTTATGTTCTTCATGTTCTAAATCGGGTATCTTTTCTACTATTTCAGGATTACTCCATAATTCTTTTGAAATCTCACGTAATATTATTGCTCGAGGATCCCATGTTTTATACACTCGATGACCAAATCCCATAATTTTTTCTTTATTTTCAAGCTGTTTTATAGCCCAAGGAATTACATTTTCTTTTCTTTTAATTTCATTTAGCATTAAGTTTATTACTCTTTCATTAGCTCCTCCATGAAGTGGCCCTCGAAGTGTTCCTATAGCGCTGGTAATCCCGCTATAGATATCTGAAAGTGTAGAAACAGTAACTCGACAAGAAAAAGTACTACTGTTAATGGAATGATCCATATGACAAACTAAAATTTTATCAAAATACCGTTCAAATTGATTATTAGGTACATTTCCTGTCATCATATAGAAATAATTACATGCATGAGAGAGTTCTTCTGAAGGTTCGACTAAAGGTAGGTTTGTTTGTATTCGGTGAGAGAATGCCAAAACTGTTGGAATTTTAGCAATTATTCTAATACCCTTTCTAATATTTGCTTCTTCAGAAAAATCATAATCATCCGGATCGTAGAGTGATAATGCTGAGATTGATGTTCTTAATAATTCTATCCTTGTGGTGTTTCTTGGATAACTTTTAAGTATAGTTAGGATGTTATCTGGAATATTTCTCTCCTTTATTAACTCATCATTAAATGCATTAAATTCTGATTTTGTTGGAAGCCTCCCATAAATTAAAAGATACGCTACTTCTTCAAAAGATGATTTTTCTACAAGATCATGCAGAGGATAACCTCGATAGTATAATTCTCCTTTCTCTCCATCAATAAAAGTTATTAGACTGTCGTCTACATATATACCAATCAATCCTTTGTATGTTTTTGATTTATCAAGTTCACATAACTGAGTTTCTTCTTCCTTATAATCTTCACATATGGGAGTATCAGGAGTCTCGCAACTCTTTAGTTCTTTACTCACTTTTCCTTCACATTAAAATGAGGTTTAAATTTACCTTTTGTGAAAGTAAATTAGTATTTAATTCTACTTGTTATAAAACATTAATTTTAAAGGTTTTTATAAGATTCCGCTTCAAGACGTCACTTTTTTTATGAAACCTCTAGCTTCCAATAGTTTCATGTAATCAAGAACCTCTGTAGGATAAAAAATATGTGTATATTCGATTGTAAGCATAGCACAGATCATTTTCAGGTTAAAAGAAAGCCCAACATAATTAAATACCTCATGAAGATCTCCCATCCAAAAATCGACTGGACCAGGAACTTTTATTGTTTGGAATTCGTTTGAAAAATAAAGTGGAAACAAAGCTGAGAAATTTATTAGACTTTCTAAAGTTAAATTCCATTTATAAGTTAAATAATCGGGTTCTCTTATGCCTTGAACATCAATCCCAGCATGCCTACATAATTTCTCCCATAATGATATTTGACTATTATACCAATAGTCAATTTCATTAAATCTTGCAGTTATTAAATGTACTTTAAAGAAATCAGAAGGTTTAAATCTTTTTATACTATCCAAAATATGTTTTTCATAAGAAATAGCCGCGTCTAATACTGTTAAACCCAAGATGGCTTTCTCTTCCTTAGATATTTTTCCTTTTTTTGAAACTAGTTCATGATATAGATCCATAACGATCTTTTTTGTATTACCTAATCTTTGATAATAACCCCTTTCCATTATCGGCCAGATATCAAGTAGATATGTATTATCTAATGAAGCTAATATGTAGCAAGTACAAAGAGCAATACCAATAACCCTTTGCAATTCGGTTGAATCAACATTTTCGATAATATCAAGTGAAGAATGCCATAGCGGATCTCCATGGCCAAACATCATTCCAGGAATTCCTATTACAGAATCAACAAATACTTGTTGGTCACTTCCTCCTGAAAATGGTAAAATTCGATATCTCATAGGCATTTTAGTACCATTTACTGCAATACCCTCTGGATGGTCCGCTATCACTTCAGTAAAATAATGTAATAAATCGTTCAATATTGCAGGTCTTGAATATGGAGCCTGAAAAATCGCACAAGGTTCTCCGATATTTATTGGATGCTCTCCAATCATGTCTAGATTAAGATTACACAGAGCATTTCTAACTTTATTTTTGTTTTCTTTGACCCAAGGCCATGTACCTTCAAACTCAGGAACCCAAAGAAATCTGATAGTTCGTTTGGGAGGATTAACGACTTTATTATTAATAAGAGTTACAAGAGAACGCGCTAATTCAATTAATCCTGCTGAACCACTTGCATTATCATTTGCACCTGCTTTAGGATGACAAATATGTGCTGTTAATATTATTTCTTCCTGTGGTGATTCTTTTCCGAAAATTGCTGCTGATATAACTTCTACTTCACCATCAAAAAGTTGAGCATCGATTTTAGCATACATTTTCACAGATCCTTCTTTTAATAGTGTTTTTAGGTACATTGCCTTTTCATAAGGTATACTTAATCCAAATGTACTCTTCTTTAAGGAATCAATATCTGCTTGAAATCGAGTATAAACTATCATATCTCGATATCCCCTTGCTCTTTCAGGGCTAGGATATATAATAACTCCTTTAGCACCCTTAGAAACATAGAAAGGTGTTAATGCTAATCTAGGGGATTGCATTAATACTAATTTTTCGTTTACATCTTTACCCTCAAAATCTTTTTCACTTAATCCTTCTCCTACATCAACCAGTTCTGCTGTGATATCACAACTTTTTGAATATCCAACTACACACATAGGAACTTCATTAAATCTACATAGTAATTCCTTCTTTGGTTCTATTAACCACAACTCTCCCGAATTTACTTTCCAACATCGAGTCGATGTATAATCCCATACTTTTGTTTTTCCATCAGCAGGATATTTTAGAAGCTTAATTTCATCAAGTCCATATTTTTCCAATTCATCTATTATACATTGAACAATTTCATGATATTCTTGAGTCCCCCTAAGTCGATTATATTGGGAAATTTTTGAGACCCAATCTTTAGCTTTCTTACCACTAATTTCATTTAAAGCAGATTCTATAAGTTTTGGGATTTCTATCATATAGTCTAGACCTATTGATTTATTTCTATATAATTTGATATTAGATACTTTTAAAATATAAAGCTTGCTTTAAAATGACTAACAATGAAGAAAATTAATCATAATATTAATCCAAAATATCTTTATTAATTTCACTCAGAGAATAGC
>JBHLNK010000053.1:0-26200 GCA_048941625.1 Promethearchaeota archaeon
TCTAATAAAACTATCTCTAAAACTCAAAATAAAAGAGATTTTTATTTTATGGTTGAATAGAAGTCATTTAATTATATTGTTTAGTATATCTATCACAACAGTATTTCTTTATCCCTTTTTATTCTTATTTGGAACATTTTATAATGTGTTTTTATCTTTAATCGCTTTGCTATCCTCCTGGTTTTTATTGTTTTATTATTCATTTAAAAAGGAGTATTTCAATTTAGAATGGATTAAAAAATTAACAATCTATAATTTTATTGTTTTATCTAGTTTAATTATATCTTTACCAACTGTTATTAGTTTAGAATTAATAAGAATTGGATTACTTGCGAATATAATTCTTATTTTAACTCTAACCACATTATTATTATTTAGTTTTGTAAAGATTTCAGAGATTATAAGTGTAAAAATTAAATTAAAAGATTTTTACATTAAAATCTTTAAGTTGTCTGGATTGGTTGTTTGGTTTTCATTTACTTTAATTCTATGTTATTATATCGCTTCCTCATTTATTCTCAGCTTAGAGATGAACCCTATGACTTATTTGGTATTAAGTTGTTGTTTCTTTGTTTTTTTTGTTTTAAATACATATACTTTGAAATTAGCATCTAGTTATTTCCCCAGATTATCAAAATTGAATTACCTCCAAGATTTCATTATATATTCTATAATTCTATCTATATCATTTATTTTTACTTTTTTGGTTCTTTCTGTTAATCTTTTCTGGTTTATGGATCCATTTCCTTTATTACTTAAGAGCTCGATATTTTTGGGATTTTTTATAGTCGTTTTCCTTTTGTTTCTAATTTTCTTAGATAAGATTATTGAATTTAGATTAACTCAGATTAAAACCATAATTGAATTAACTACATGGATAGTGTTAAAAATAATTGTAAGTATTTTACTATTTTCACTTATTGATAGCTTTGGTTATCAATTTTCTATTCTTAATGAGATTACTTTATTTAGTTTATTGCTCACATTTTTAACTCCTATAACATTGTATATCTTAAAGAATTTGAAATATATTTCATCGAAAAATCAATTCTTGATGAAAAAGATAACTGTAATCATATTTATAGCATCTTTATTAAGTTTATATTATGAAATTCTTTCATTTTTGACAAATCTAATTTCAATTTTTAACTCTAACCCAATTTTCTATATTTCAACTATTATTACAAACATAATTTTAATCTTAAGTTTTAGCATTGTAAGATTTAATGAAAGAGTGGAGAAAAATTCTAATTCCAGAATATTTAGTTTTTACATTTTATCTATTATTTTATGTATAACTCTGCTTTTCTATGGCTCTATATTTTCGATATTTCTCATAATCATTTCATATACGTTAATTCTATCTCGAAGGAGTATCTTTCCAATATTTCGATTTTCAACCTACTTATTATTAAGCTATAGCACATTTGTCGAAATTAGTGTTCTTCTAAGTAACTACAATATTATCACTAGCTTTGATATTGTGTTATCAGGATTTTTCATTGCCATATTTCTTCTATCCATGATTGCTGTCTTAATTACCTCAATTATTATGAATATTAGGAAAAATAATATACTAGAAGAATTTACTCTCTATTCTCTAATTTCAATCTTGTGTTTTATCTTACTATTAACGTATACGAATATTGAGTTAATATATGACATAACAATTTCACTATTCCCATTGTTAATTTTAACAGGAGCTTCTTTTTATCGTAAAAAGGATGATAGTTATAAATGGTTTATTAAACCTTGTGTAATTTTATTTGCTTTTGATCTAATTAGTTTCCTTTCTAACTATGTATTCTTTATTAGTCCCATTTTTGAATTATACAAACCTATTTTAACATTTACTATAACTCTAAGTTTAACTGGATTTGCTTTCATTCTTCTATATAACGATGCTCCTGTTAGATTTAGAAAGAAATCCTTCTATATTGTGCTTATTTCAATAGTCATTTCTTTTCCAATCTTTTTATATTTTATAATTATAGCTGGTTTGTCATTGCCAGTTATTTCTTTAATTCCATTAATCGTATCGATTAATTTTGGTGTCTTTTTATTTTATTTATCTATTGCAATTTATCAATGGAAGATATCGTGGGCTATATGGAAATCTGGATGGTATGTTTGGAATATATTACCAATTGCAAACTGGTTTATAATCTATCAGAGTCTTACAGGAATGGATATTTTTACAACTGAGCTTTGGAGCATAGGAACAGTTAGGTTTGGAGGTTCATTCTTTTTAACTCTAATAATCTGCTCATTATTTTTCCTACCAGTAGTCTATACAATTTTTAAGAAATATTTCTCCCTTATCGTATTCGTAGTATGGGGGGAAAGCTTATTTTTACTTTATTGGTTTAGTCAAAACTTATTTGTTTCAGACCTTATTTTAAGAAATTTATTTTTTATATTATTTTCAGTTTCATTATTGATGCCAATATTCGCCATATTCAAATTTTGGAAAATATTTTCGATCTTTTGGTTATTTCCGTTAACATTTATCAATGCATTATTTTTGCTATTCTTTTTTATTTCAATTGGAATCTCATTGCAAATCACAATATCTATTGACATTTTAGTGATTGGATTATTTCTAATCATATATTCTTTCTTCCCTAATATTAGATCTATAGGAATGGTTTTAATAATCGCTTATATGATAACTTTACTTGGGATTTTCTTCACAATTTATTTCATTCTCTACTCTGTAATTCAAAATGCCGTATTTTCAATAAACATTAGTTTTCTCATATTTGGTTTTACTCTATTTTCATCTAAATACTTAAAACTACCCAAAAGGACAATAAACTTATTTCTCTCTTGGATTCTTATTATAAATTTTTCTTGGTTGACTTTTAACACATTCAATTTATTTCCAGACTTTATATTTTTAGCACTATCTTTAGCAATAACTGTAGGAGGATGTTCTTTTTTCGTGTTCAATAAATATAAAATGAAATTCAATATTAGCAAAGTAATTCCATTCTTAGTTGTAGCTTTTGGGAGTTCTTCCACATTAACCTTAATAGTTTATATTATATTTAACGCATCTCCAGGTATTCTTATTACTACGTTTTCTTCAGTTTTTATCATTTTTCTCTATTTTATTTTTATAGATTATCGGTATTTTCTTTGGTTTGGCTTTCCGATTCCTATTACAATGCCTATATTAGAAGTTTTACTAACTTATGAAATAATTCGCCCTTTCTGGTTTTTAACTTGGGTAATGTTGTATCTTATAACTTTTCAAATTATAATTAATCTCTTCAAAAATTTTCTAAAGGAGGGAACAGAAGAAGTTAAAAATAGCATATTGAAGATCTATTTAGATAAGAATCAAGTAAAATGGCTTAATTTTACTTGCTTTCTATTAAATTCCGTTTGTATATCTTTATTTATTGCTATAATCTTACCAAATGTGTTAGTCCATTTAACTTTTGAAGAAATTTTAATAGTTTACCAAGTATGTGATTTCTTAATAATCTGGCCAATACTCTTTTTCCTTTGTATGAAATATGTACAAAAGTCAGAATTAGATGTTAAAATTAAGGATCTATTACGTTTATATAGTAAATTAAGTAATATTTTATATCTTTTAATATCAATAGCTATAAGTATCAATATTTTATTGTATTTGATTTATATTAATCTCAACTTAGTTTTTGTATCATATATTTTTCTATTAGTAATAAGTGGAGTGTTGTTTATTGAAACCTTATTTATTGATAAAAGGATACTTTTATTTTTATTCAATTCAATCAGAAATAAATTAATATTGGGATCATGGTTTGTTTTCTGTAACTCTTTTTCTCTATTTCTTTATTTATTCCATCATAACTTCTTTCTCTTACTCTTGTTAATTTCTGTCTTTAATCTTGGTTCTGTTCATTTCTTATCAAGTTTAAATATTTCCAAAGCCAAAGTTGCAACTTTTCGCCTTATGCTTATTTATAACTCACTTGTCTGGAGTTCATTTTATTTAGCTTCTCTGATTTCTGATGGATTAAGTCTAATTTTTGTAGAATTAAGAGGAATTACCTCCAATAGTTTATTATATCAAAATTCTACTCTATTCTTATATATCCTAAGTGTTATATTCGTTAAATTTGAAAAAAGATTGAAAAATTGGATTGAATTTACACTTTTCATTATCTTCCAATCATTATTAGCTGTAAACCTTGTATTAATATTCAATTTATATATGACTCTAACTTTCGTTATGATAAATTCAATCATTTTAATAGAAATTTGTCTAGCATTCAATACCATTAAATGCTTGAACAAAATTGTAACAAATGAAAAGTTTTTGAGCGTTATACCAAAAATTCTTTCAACATTAGTATTAATATTATATTCAGAGTTAAGTATTATAATATATGGATTATTAAGCTTCCTAATAGGGCCTTATGAGAGTATTATCGCAGCTCTAATAGTATTATTCTTTTTAACATTATTCGATTTATATTCAATCAAAGGTATAAAAGAGAGTACTTCAAGATTAGTAAACAGTGCAGCCTATTTTACACTCTCAGTAATTTTATTTCTGTTTTTGAATGACCTTTCATCTATATATCCATTTATTATAAGTTTAGAATTTTTTATTTTTATTTTAATGCAGTTTTACACAAATTATTCCTTTTTCAAATCATTAAAATTAATTATTCCAAGTAAGGCAGATTCTATTAATAAAACTCAACTTTACATCAGACATTTAATTGGGACGGGATTTTATATAACGTTATGTTTTTTCATATTTCAAGCTTTAATTTCACAAGGATATGAGTTACAACTCATCTTATTGGTATTGGGTATTGTAACTCATGTATTAATGATTTTAGATCATGCTTTTTTAAAATTTTTAGGTAAGGCTAATAAATATGTCAGAGTGATCTCATGGATCTTAATAATGGTATTTTCATCAACATATTTAATATGGGTATACAGTACTTATTTTATTACTTTCATTTTAAGTGTAATACCCATCCTCATAATAATTTTCATCCTTGAGTTGGCTTATCTCTTTAAACTACTTGATTTCTGGCGTATCATCACTTCAAATAAAGAAAAAATTAAGTTCTACTTAATTATATCAACATATCTAGATTTTACTTGTTGGCCATTGTTCTTTATAAATTTAAATCTACTTCTCTCAACCAGCTTAATACTCTGTTCATTTTTTATCATTCAAGTAATCTCATTGATAGATACTGTTTTAAATGAGAAATTCCGAATTAGATTAAGATCTTTTTCTTTTCTTATTATAGGAATTCTCCTATCGATTGACATTTACTTATTATTTGATTTGATCCCAAACTTCAATATTTTCTTAAATTTAAGCATCTCATCTCTAGTTTTTGTTTTCTTTCTTGGATTCAAAATAAAACCATTTAAGGAAAGGAAACATTCAATTTTAGCTTTAATCTATTGGATAATAACTTTTTCACTATTAAGTTCTATAATATATCACCTTTCATTCTCTATTGAAGGTAGTTTAGTGTTTTTCAGTTTTACAGTCCTTATTTATCCATTTGTATTTCTTTTAGAAGAACTAAAAGTGTTACTTAATAAGATTGTTGATATTATAACCCACTTTTTTAGATCTTTAAGAGAATTCATTAAAAAAATGATTAGTAAGATCATTAATTTTATAAAGCTGCATTACAAAATTTTTTGGATTATCTTTAGCATAATTGTTTCCATTTTTGTTGGAATTCTTCTATCACCGCTTTTACTTAATTTATTACACCCCATACACGCGACTATAGCAACTTTTGCTACTTTTGGCATAATGTATGCACTACTTCCCTCTAAAAGTTCTGAAGATGTAAATATTATGTTCAGGCGTAGGATGATACGCCTTATTATCGGTTGGAGTAGTATAATTGTAATATTGTTTGGATTTATAACACCTGTTTGGTATATTTTTACTATTTGGATATCTATCTGGATATTAGGGGCAATTTTGTTACCTTACATCAGGTTTAAAGAAAAGTGTGAACAAATTTCAATTAAATGGAGATTCTATACCCTAATTATTCTAATAATTTTACTTATTATTTTAGGAATAATAGTAGGAATTCAAATCTACGTGAATTTCTATTTATAAATTCAAAAGAATAGCAGATAATATTACTATAGTAATTTTGATTTTAGAACATAAAAGTTGAAAACTTTAAATATATGTTAAAATGAACTATAATTTGTAAATCTAAATTAAAATAGTTGAAGAAAAAAATTAAAAAAGAAGTGATCTAATATATGGAACAATTAACAAAAAGAATTTTAGCCATCGTTATTATCGCTGTAATCGGGACAGGGATAGGGGTTGGTGCTTGGTTTTTCCTACTAGCTCCAGGTGCTGGTGAATACGTATGGAGTTCTAGCGATTGCCCTGGAGCCCCCTCGGGCATATCTTCAAATCAGATAATTAAGATCGGAGTTGCTGGAGATATTGGTGAAATAACAGGTGATGGTGCTTGGGAGGGTACATATTTTGCTGCGAAAAGAGTAAATCAACTTACTGCCTTAGGCGGAAAAGGTGGAGTCTATATTAATGGCAGTCCATATTATTTTGGAGTTACTAGGGAAGATACTGATGAAGCTAACCCTAACTTAGTTACATCTAGAGGGATTGCCGCAGCAGAAAGGCTAGTTTATAACAAAAAAGTTGATTATGCTATCGGCGGATTTAGATCCGAAGCCTTATTGGCCTATCGGGAAGTCTTCATGGAAGAAGAAATTATCTTTATAGATACAGGAGCAGCTACAGATATATTTTGCGGGGATGTTCAATCTTGGTATGCTCGATATAAATATTTCTGGAGAACTATGCCTATTAACTCAACTTCATTAGGAGGGCAAATCTTTGCATTTTTACTGACACATTTAGGAGTTTTAAACGCAACCTATGGTGTTATTAACAATATTGGAATAATATATGAAGATTTAACATGGACAGATTCTCTTGTATATAATATTAACTTAGTATTACCGCTTTATGGATATACAATTGCAGCAGATATTGCATATGATGTTACTCTAAGTTCAGCAGATATGCTTAGTCATGTGAATACACTCATATCAGCTGGTTGTGATGTTGTAATCCCAGTTATATCTGCTCAAGGTGGTTTAATGCTGATGCAACACTATGCTACACTACAACCAGATTTTCTTGTTGTAGGTATTGATGTTCAATCTCAATTAGATACTTATTGGACTCAAAGTGGTGGTGATTGTGCTTATGAAGTCATCATGCAAAGCATCCATGATACTAATAAGACTCCTACTACAAAAGAATTTTGGAGTGCTTTTCATACAGAATGGGGTCATGACCCACTTTATACAGCATCAGGTAGTTATGATGCTTTGAATCTTCTTGCTTGGGCAATTAATGAAACTCAATCATTAGATCCTGATGATTTAATACCACAAATGGAGACTTGTACTAAAGCTAATATATTAGCCAGTCCAGAGGATTATCCATCAAGTGTTGGGGGTCTTGGAGCTTTCTGGCCTGATTCTCATGATCTTGTTGCTGGCTACCCCTATGGATACACACTCTTTTGCCAGTGGCGAAATGATGGGTCGAAGGAAATTGTAACATCATATAATTCGATATATCCTACTGCTGCTCTTGAAAATATAGGTCCACTTGAACTTCCACCATGGCTTACGTTTGCATAGGAAATAGATTTAGCTATATAAATTTCAGATAAAAGTAAAACTTAATAAATAACTTATTTTTTTTATTATTAATATGTTCTAAATTTCCGTTAATTAAAGAATATAGCTTAGAAAATTGGTTAACATTTTCGTAAAGAAAGGATTGAATGATTAGATTTATAAAATATGAAGTAGAATTATAAGTAAATTAAGATTGTAAATAACTTGTTGGAGTAATGATTATGGATCCATCTCAAATAATGAATTTTATATTCACAGGTGCCTTAACTGGCTCTGTATACGCATTAATTGCGTTAGGTTATTCACTGGTTTATGGTGTAGGAGGTATTATGAATTTATCTCACGGAGCGTATTTTATGTTCACAGGATATATGCTCTTGTGGTTATTAAGTATTCCCATTTTTGCGGGTTTAGAATTTTTAACTGCCATTATCGCGTTAATATTAATAACAATAATAGGGGGATTAACATATTTATTACTTATTAAACCATTACAAGAATCCCATGTGGCAGTTGTTATAGTGACTTTTGGATTAGCTTTTTTACTGGAACAGATTGTAACAGCATCTCCTTCAGGAACTGAAGTATGGTCTATCTATCAATTAAAATTAGCTGAAGGATTTACAAGGTTTTTAGGATATCCAATAATTCATCAATATATTTTATTAATAATTATATCTTTAGCAGTAGTTATATTATTTGCATTATTTATCAGTAAGTCTAAGTTAGGAAGATCAATTAGAGCAGTTTCACAAGATCGGGAAGCTGCAACACTCATGGGGATAAATGCTAATAGAGTGACACTTTATACGGTCATGATATCGGCATTTTTAGCTGGATTAGCTGCCTTTTTATATTTACCTGGTTCTACGATCGATGGCCCCTCAATGGGCTGGAGATATCTTACGAATTCATTTGCTGTCGTTATTCTGGGAGGAATGGGTAGTCTTGTTGGAAGCGTTGTTGGAGCTTTTATTATTGGCTATACAATTAGCTTTACGAATATATTTATACCAGTTTATGGTCCAGCTTGGGCTCATTTAGTTCCAATATTAGTGATTATTATTATGTTGTTAATTAGACCACGAGGTTTGTTTGGTAAGAAGGAATTAAAATAATAAAAAAATGAGGGAAATAAATATAATGAAAATAAAGAAATTAAAAGAAAAATTAGTTGAGTTTCCAGATTATTTGAAATCTTGGGTTAAATCCTTCACCGGAGGTGTAACAGTTTTTTGCCTAGTAATTCTTGGTTTGATACCATATCTTTCCCAAAATGAAAGTTTTATAAATACTATTCTACGTCAATTTTCCTTAGCAATGATTTTTGCAATCTTTGCAGCAAGTTGGGATTTTTTGACAGGTATTGCAGGTCAAATTAGTTTTGGACATGCTATATTTTTTGGAATATCTGGATATATTACCGCTTACTTCAGCACTCCAGAATATGGAAATTTCCCGATACCATTAGCATTTGTAGTTGGTGTAGTTGGGTCGGTACTATTCGGGTTAATCATAGGAATTCCCTGTTTAAGGTTAAGAGGTCCCTATTTAGCACTAGGAACTCTTGCAATGAGCCTTGTCTTATTAAGATTATTTTTAATGGGTTCGCTTTCTGACATATTTTTCGGATCAGAGGGAATTTCTGATCCGGCTTTTAAACTAAGTCTTGTATTTGATCCTATTATAGAATATTTTATAATTTTTATTTCAATGGTAATTGTATTTATAGTCATAATCCACATTTCTAAATCTAAATTTGGGACAATTTTAAAATCCATTCGTGACGATGAGACTGGTGCCAATGCATCTGGAATTAATACGACAAGATATAAAGTTTATGCCTTTATGTTAAGTTCTTTGTTTGCAGGAATCGCAGGATCATTTTACGCGACTTGGGCTGGAGCTGTAAATCCTACAGGAAATTTTGGCACAGTAATTTCATTTTTTGCCATTCTCATGGCATCTTTGGGAGGAATAACCACAATTAGAGGATCAGCGTTAGGTGCATTTTTCTTTATTTTTCTTGAATATACCCTAATTGCTATAGGCGCTGAACTTTATGTTCATTTAATTTTCGCAATTATTTTAATAATTACAATTAGGTTTGCGGAACATGGAATTTTAAGACCAATTTTAGAACATTTAAAAGATCTTTGGGATTTCTTATTAGGAAGATAGATAATGATTAATTAGAATAATTAAAATATGAGAGTGTCATTATGGGAATTATATTAGAGGTTAAGAATCTCACAAAAAAATTTGGTGGTCTAACAGCTGTAAATGACATGAGTTTTGAGATTCAACGTGGTGAATTTGTAGGATTGATTGGTCCGAACGGTGCAGGGAAAACTACGGTTTTTAACTTGATTAGTGGTTTCGAAAAGCCTAGTTCAGGTAGAATAAGGTTTGATGGTGTTGATATTACTGGTTGGAGGCCCTTCAAAATAGTAAATCAAGGAATTGCTAGAACATTTCAATTAGTTAGATCATTCAAATTTCTCAGTTTACTTGATAATATTACAGTTCCTTGTCTTTCTAGTAGAGGAAGAAAGGTATCAAAAAAAGTAGGAACCGATGAATTTGCAAGTTCAATTCTAGCTTCTGTGGGACTTGTAGATAGAGCTAGAATTCCACCAGTTGTTCTACCTCACGGTGATTTAAGAAAATTACAAATTGGTAAAGCTCTAGGAACAAATCCAGAATTACTTCTCTTAGATGAGCCTTTTAGTGGATTATCACATGAGGAGCAAGTAGTTTTAACAGAATTAATTAATCAATTACATGATGATGGAGTTACTATTTTTATAACAGGCCACGTACTTCGAGAATTGATGACGTTAGTACCAAGAGTAATAGCAATGCACCAAGGTAGATTTATAACAGAAGGCCCTCCAAGAGAGGTTGCCAATAATAAAATAGTGCTTGAAGCATATTTAGGTCGAGGTGAAAAATTTGCTTGAAATGAAAAAAATTTATCATTATTATGGTAAAGCAAGAGCGCTTGAAGAAATTAATTTGAAGATAGATGCACAATCTCTGGATGCAGTTATAGGTCCAAATGGAGCTGGAAAGTCTACTCTACTAAGAGTGATTTCTGGTTTAGAAGAACCTGATCGAGGAAAAATAGAATTTTTAGGAGAAAGGATAGATGATTTAAAAGCTTATAAAATTGCTAAAAAAGGAATTTCACATTGCCCAGAACGTCGGAGATTATTTTATGATATGAATGTGGAAGAAAATCTAAAACTAGGAGCCTTTCTGCAAAAAGATAAGAAAAAGTTCAAAGAATTACTTGATTTTGTCTATGAATTATTTCCTCGTCTTAAAGAAAGGGAAAAACAACGTGCTGGAACTCTAAGTGGAGGGGAACAACAAATGCTCGCAATTGCTAGGGCATTAATGGCAAATCCAAAATTACTGCTTTTAGATGAGCCGTCTCTAGGATTAGCTCCTAAAATCAAAAATGCTATTTTTGAAGCTATAGAGAAAATTAAAAATGAAGGTACCACTACTTTATTAGTAGAGCAAGATGCGGTTTTAGCTATGGATGTGGCTAAAAACATTCATGTTCTTGAAGAAGGTAAAATTGAGATGCGTGGGACTAAAGAAGAATTGGAAAAGGAGCCAAGAATTAAAAAAGTTTATTTAGGTATTTGAGGTAATTTAAGATGTCCGCAACATTAGAACAATTGTTAAGAGATGCTCGATTAGATCTAGTTTTGTCTCGAATTGAAAAAGATGAATCAGTTATAAGAGAAGTAATAGATCATTTAAATAGTGATATAAGGTCTGTAAAATTTAACGCGATTCTAATATTAGGTGAATTAGGTAATAAATCTGTGGAAGGCCTTTCAAAGTTAAATGCCTGTTTGGAGGATAATGATTGGAGCATATGTCGTGAAGCAGCTCGTACAATGGGAAAGATTGGAGAATTAGCTAAAGATTCTATTCCACAATTATCTAAAATGCTAAATGATAATGAAGAATCAATTAGAAAAGAAGCTGCAATAGCTCTTGGTAGTATCGGAAAACCAACAAATGAAGCCATTTCAGGGTTATTAAATACGTTAAATGATGAATCAGAAGTTGTACGTACTGAAGCAGCTAAATCACTTGGTAAGCTTGGATCTGAAGCAGATGATGCAATTCCGCATTTAATGAAAAGTCTTAAAGATACGAGTTGGGCTGTAAGAACAACTGCTGCTCAATCGATTAGCAATATTGGTAGAGGTTCTATAAAGGCAATACCAAGTTTAATAAATGCACTTGAGGACCAGGATTGGAGAGTAAGATATCGAGTATCTAACACACTAGTTGATATTGGAGAACCGGCAGTTCCATATCTTTTAGAGAAATTATCACATAAAGATAAAATAGTTAGAAAAAAAGCGGTTGAAACTTTGGGTGAAATGAAAATATCTGATCCCAAAATCGTTGAGAGTATATCAAACTTATTAAAAGATCGTATTGAAATTGTTAGGGGTAAAGCTGCTGACGCTCTTAGAAGTATTGGCAAAATTTCAGTCCCGTTTTTAATAAAAGCTATTGAAAAGTCAAATACCAAAAAGAAAATGATCTTAATTTCTGCGTTAAGGGGGATAGGTATTGATGCTGGAGAAGCTATTCCAAGATTAATAGATCTTATAAATATTCCTGAACAAGAAAAGAATATGTTAAGAACAAAGAGATTAATTGGTTAATTAAAAAAAATATTATGGAGGTAGAATTTGAAAGTATGATATTACAAATCAATGTAGGGTTAATTTTTGGTTTAATAGATTTCCTAGTTATTATAATAGCAATTATATTATATTACTTATTCAAATTTTTGGATGATATAAAAGAGTCTATAAAGATTTTCATAAAAGGTATCCCAATTTTTATAAAAGATCCTCTCTCAAAAAAGGCTTCAATACGAGTAGAAGCTGCAAGAGCATTAGGAAAAATAGGAGTTAATTCAGAGGAAGCTTTATATGCTCTTGAAAAAGCACTATATGACCCAAGACATATTGTGAGACGCGAAGCAGCACTTTCACTAGGTAAACTTGGTTTAATGGCAAAAAAAGTAATTTCATCATTATTAATTGCATTGAATGATAGAAATCCAGATGTTAGGTGGAGAGCATCTGAAGCACTAGGATTTATAGGTGTATGTTCAGATGAAATTCTTACCAGTTTAAATGGGTTAATTCATGACAAATGTGACTATGTTTGTGAATCTGCAATTAATGCAATTGATATTTTAACAGAAGAATAAAGAAAATTAAATAGAAATTATAATTTAATGGAAATAGTTTAACAAAAAATTAAAAGAGATAATTAAAATGAGTGAAGACCCTTATATTGAAAAACCCTGGTTAAAAAATTACGATGAGGGAGTTCCTAGCACAATGGAATATCCTGAAATGAATGTATATAAATTTCTTGATAATTCTGCTGATGAATTTGGTAGTCGAACTGCGATATGGTTCATGAAAAATAAAATTTCGTATAAAAAACTTAAAGATATAGCAGAAAGACTTGCGACTGCTTTAGTAAATTTGGGATTAAAGCAAGGACAGGTCGTAGCAATAATGATCCCCAATTTTCCCCAATTTATCATGAGTTACTATGGAATATTGAAAGCTGGTGGAATAGTCACAGCATGTTCAGTCTTGCATACAGAACATGAACTTTCTTATCAATTAAATGATTCTGGAGCTGAAATTATTATTGCTTGGGATAATCAAGTAGATAAAATCAATAAAATAAAAGACCGAACACGTCTTAGACATGTTATCATTACTAATGTCCTTGATTATGCTCCAATGGCGCCTAGAAATCCCCCTGAAATCGCTGGAACTTTACAATTTATTAATTTAATTAATAATACTAAACCAAATCCCCCTCAATTTGAAATTAATGCTAGAGAAGATCCTGTTTGCCTTCAATATACTGGAGGGACAACAGGATTACCCAAAGGTGCTATGCTGACACATTACAATATTGTATCGAATTGTGTGGCGGTTGTTGCATGGGGTGGTGATGAATTTAGAAGAGGTAAAGAAACTATTTTGACAAATTTACCTTTATTTCATATTTATGGTCAAACAGTTTGCATGAATTTACATATTTACAGTGGCTCAACTATAGCACTTAATCCTGATCCTAGGGATCAAAAATCATTATTCGAAATGATTAAGTCAACTAAGCCTACTATGTTTCCAGGAGTTCCAACAATGTATATGCGCTTATTGGAACGAGATGATCTTGAAGATTATGCAAAAGATTTAAAATCTATCAGAATTTGTAATACTGGAGCTGCTCCTATGCCACCTGAGGTTCAGAAAGAGTTTGAAGGGAGAACGGGAGGTATAATACTTGAAGGTTATGGATTAACGGAATCTTCACCAGTAGCTAGTAGCAATCCATTTATTGGTACAAGAAAAATTGGATCTGTTGGCATGCCTATTCCTGATACAATAATTAGAATTGTTGATATTGATGATTATACTAAGGTTAAACCAGTTGGAGAGGAGGGAGAATTACTTATAAATGGACCTCAAGTAATGAAAGGATATTGGAATAAACCAGATGCTACTGAAAACCAAATTAAGAATGGTTGGTTATTGACTGGAGATATTGCAAAAATGGATGAAGATGGTTATTTCTACATTGTAGACAGGAAAAAAGATATGATAAATGTGAGTGGATTTAAAGTATACCCTAGAGAACTTGAAGATGTTTTGTTTGAACATGAAGCTATTGAAAATGTTGCAATCATAGGGATTCCCAACCCAAAAATCAAAGGGAGTGAACTTGTAAAGGCTTTTATTGTTTTAAAGGATGGTTATAATGAAAGCGATGAATTGAAAAATGAAATAAAAGAATTCTGTAGAACAAACGTTGCACCTTATAAAGTTCCAAAAGAGTTTGAATTTAGAAAAGAACTCCCTGAAACTTTGGTCGGAAAAGTTCTTAGAAAAGATCTAAAAGAAATTGAAGCCAAAAGAAGGGGAGAAGAAGTATAAATTTTAAATGACTAACTTTCCCTATTTTTATCTTTTTTTATAATTTTATTAATATTATGTTTCTGTATATAGAAAATTTGACTAAAGTCGAAGGTTTAAAGGACGATTTATTTTTAATTCCCACTCCTCAATACATTAGAATAGAAAATTCTCAAAAAATGAGAATTAATGAGCTTTCGGTCTTAGTTACAGATATTCCTGAAGCATATGATTATTTAATTGAGGAAATTCAAGGTTTTTTAATATCACTTGGTTTAAAGGAAAGGATTAATATTTCTAGGACTCCAAATACTAAATCAAATCCGAAGATAAACACAATTCTCGACAAAGCTATTTCATTTTTTCCAAAATCCTTATATGATAAAATTAAAGTGAATGAAGAATATCATGAGCAAGGTTATATTTTAGTTTGCTTTGATTCTGTAGTGGTTATTCAAGCTAATGCACCACAAGGAATTTTTTATGGAATACAAACTTTTATTCAGATTTTAAATTCAAAGCAAGATAAATTAACAATCGAAAATTTAAGAATCTTTGATTTTCCTTCTTTAAAAATTCGGGGTATTTCTGATGATATTTCAAAAGGTCAAGCACCAAAAGTTGAAAATTTAAAGAAATTTATTAAAAATTTAAGTCATTTCAAAATAAATCAATACTATATTGGTAATATGCAAGATATGGTGCAATTTGATAGTTTTCCTGATATTGGAAAAGGTAGAGGTATTTATTCTAAAGAAGAACTTAAAGAATTGGTTATATATGCAAAAAAATACTTTATAGACATCATTCCAATTTTTCAAACTATAGGGCATTGGGATAATATTCTTCAAAATCCTAATTATTGGAAGTACGGAGAATTTCCAGGTTCAAATAGTCTAAATCTTGCTAATAAAGAAATTTATAATATTTTAGAAATAATGGTGAAGGAACTAAGTGAAGTATTCACGTCAGAATATTTTCATATAGGAGGTGATGAGAGTACTGATGTTGGAAAAGTTAATTCGAAACCATATATTGAAGATATTGGTCTCAGTAATGCCTATTTAAACCATTTTAATCAAGTTTATAAAATTGTCAAAAAATACGGATATCAAAAAGTAATTTTATACCATGATACTCTTTATAAATTTAAAGAAATCATTGAGAATTTGCCTAAAGATATAATTATTGTGTATTGGAATTATAACATAAAGAATAAATATCCAATAATGGATAGAATTAAAAAATTTAACATTCCAATGATCATAAGTCCATCAATAATGGATTTTAATAGAATTTTTCCTTCGATTGATAAATATGAAAGAAATATAACTAATTTAATTAAATATGGTTGTGAAAAAAAGGCATTTGGAGAGATCACCTCAAGTTGGGGCGATTATAGAAACAAGGAAATACGAGAGAATAGGATTTATGGTTTTATCTTCTCTGCTATGGTGGGATGGAATCCAATTAAAGATATTAATAAATTCTATTTTTGGAAAGGATTATTCATTCATTTTTTTGGAAAATATGATCATCGATTGACTGAGATATTTAGTAACTTTAGATTAATCCAAGATAAAAATTCATTGTATACTCGCCCTTCAGGATATTATAATCATTTTTTTGCTCATCCTTTTAACAAAAACACTTCTAAATATAAAAATAGTTTTAGAATTAAAGGATTTAAAAAATTAATTTTGAATTTGGAGAAAATTATTGAGAAATGTGAAGAATTGGAGATTATTATCCCTAAGAACAAAATAAATATAAAGAACTTAGCTTTTATTGGTAAACATTTAAGATTATATTGTAAAAAACGAATCAATTCAAGGGATTCTATTGAATTCACTTTAAAAAGAAATGAAAAGCTTGAAGATAAAATAGTAGATGAAATTATAGATTTGAAGGGAGATCTACAGGATTTAATTAAAGATTACGAAATTCTATGGTATAATTGTTCTAAAGAAGAGGGATTTAGAGCAATCAAGCAGAAATATCTATGGTTATTAAGATTCTATGATGAGAGGTTAAACCAACTTAGAACCAATAGGCCATGGGAAGAT
Source organism: Promethearchaeota archaeon (assembly GCA_048941625.1). Lineage (GTDB taxonomy): Archaea > Asgardarchaeota > Lokiarchaeia > Sigyniarchaeales > SOKP01 > Loki-b32. The sequence continues at coordinate 16,751 of JBHLNK010000053.1, forward strand.
CCTAACATTCCCAGTGAATTAATCTATCTAAATTCAAATAATATTCATAAAGTTCATAAAACATATTATAAAAATGTATTCCAAATTGATAAAGAAGTAAATCAGGCTTATTTACAAATTATCGCAGGATGTTTCGCTAAAATTTTTATAAATAATGAATATATTGGCCACACGATTACAAGGAGAACATTAAATATAGTAGGAATTGAAAATAATATCAAACTTTTTGAAATTACAAATTTGATAAAGAAAGGAGAAAATATAATACTAATTGAAAATGATGATTTTATTGGTGGGATTGGACCGATTAATGTTTTTGGTATTGTTAAATTGCAGTCGGGCGAAGTAATTTATATTAAAACGGATAAAGCATGGCTAGGATCACATACAAATGATAATGACTGGAGTAGTGTAAAAAGTTTTGGAAAACCTCCTAGAGCTACGGGAGGATTGAGTTGGCCTGATTTTGAGAATAACGTCCCATCTAGAGCTAATGATAACATGCCTTTTCTTAACACTTTAATTAGTAGAATTTCAAAGAAATATTTTTGGTTTGTTAAACTAATTGTTAGGCTTTTTAACCGTTATAATATAGTAGAATGATTGAATAAATTTTAAATAAATATTATTTATAAAGGAATTAATGGTCTAAAGTTAGAATAAAAGCGCAAAATTTAAGATAAGTTTTCATTTTTCCATTTTTTCATAAAATCTTTAAAACTATTATCTGACATGCCAAGTGAATTAAATTCTTCCTTTTTAATCACTTCATCAGATTCAGATTTATTTTTTAATGATAATTCCCAATCATAATATGAAACCGCTTTAGACATAATTTTATAACCATAATTCAAGAAAATAAACCAATACAGACTATTAGTTTTCTAATAATTAAAAAAATAATACAAATTTGTATATAAAGAATTATTTTTAAAGTTAAAATTTCGTGCCAAAAGTACAAAAATGTTTAACTAGCAAAGATATTTAAGAAAAAACTTTTAGGAGATTATTAGAGGTGTTGGTTCCGACAAAAATAACCAGTTCTTCTGTTCTTTTGGAATGAATTTACTCATTTACAATAGAATATATATGTTTAGGACGTCCTGCTTTCTCATTTTTTATGATATCTTCTTTTATAATTCCTTGTTGAGTTAAAAATTTAAGGATTTCTCTAAGTTTAGCACCAGATAGTTTAGATTTAACACTCAATTCACGAGTTTTTACTTTTTCTTGGTTTTTAATAATCTCTATTATATTTTGAACGGGATCTGGATTAATTTCAATTGATTTAACACAGGTCTTAGCTTCAAACATCTTTTTTACACTTACTGCCATATTTGGCATATAAAAGCCATTAAAGTGGAAGTAAGAATCCTCAGTGAAGAGGACTGAATTAAAATAGTAATCAATCAAAATTACTCCTTCATTTACAATTAAATCATTAAATCTAACAAATCGGCATGTTTTTTCGTTTGTTTGAATTATTTCTACTTGAATCTCTTTTAAAATGTCTGTAATAAGACCAAAATAATTGTCAATTGACTCAAAATCTAATTCGGAATAATAAAGCTTAATTTTAATACCGTTTAAAAAAGCTTGATTAAGTGCGCATTCTAACTTGTTTAAAAGTGATGGAGGAAGAGAAGATAGAATGATTTCATTTTCTGCCTTATCAATTAAAGCATAGATATACTCGAGTCCAATATTTACATTAGAGTGATGATAGAATGTAATGTTTCTAGTGCAAACACCCTTAACACTTTCTGATGCTTGGATACTTTCATCTAATCTTTCTATTTTATCTAAAATTATATTATTTTTTTTTTTTAATAATTCTGTTAAAGCGAATTTGGGATTAGTTCTAAAATACATCTTTGGTTTTCCATCGGAGGATGTTATAAAACCTTTAATTTCTAAAAATCTCAAGTTATCTCTTACCACAGCATAGGAAAAGTTTGTTTCTTTTTTTATTTGATTTATATTCCCAAAACGGTTTATCAAGAAAAAATCATAAATTTTGATTTGCACATCAGATAATCCAAACTCATTTAAAAAATTCAAGTTATACATCTATTATAATTCCTCTTGTAACCATATTGAGTATATTTGTGATGGCTTCTAATCATAATTAATATATTCATCATTTATATAAGCTCACAAATAATTATAGATTATATTAATTAATAAATTTAAATTAATAAAACCTATGAAATGATAAAAATGGCTCAATGTAAAGATTGTAAGTTTTATAAACCAATTGATGAAACTAAAGGGGATTGTTTTGGTCATGAAGTACCTGCATCCTTAGATGTGAATAATTGCCCTTCTAACTCTTTTCAACCTAGGGATGCATAATGTTGTTAAAAAGGTGAATTTTTAATTGCCAAGTAAAATAGATTTTAAGAAGGAGCAAAAAGAATTATACTATCCTAGTCTAAAAGAACCAGTAGTAATTGAGGTTCCTGAAATGCAATTTTTAATGATTAATGGAAAAGGTTCCCCAGGTGATGCTCAAGAGTATTTAGATGCATTAGCAGTTCTTTATCCGGTAGCTTTTAAAACAAAATTTTTAAGTAAAGCAAAAGGTAAAGATTATGTTGTTCCACCTTTAGAAAGTTTATGGTGGGCTGATAATATGAATGATTTTACAAAAGGAAATAGAAATGAGTGGAAATGGACCATGATGATAAGGCAACCTGATTGGATTTCAAAAGAAATGATAAAAGAAGCTATTAAAATTACAAAAGAAAACAAACCAGATTTACCAAAGGCAATAAATGAATTAAGGTTTGAAAAGTACGATGAAGGAAGAGCAGCACAGATTATGCATTTAGGTCCATATTCAGAAGAAGGCCCTACCATACAAAAAGTCCATAAATTAATTGAAGAGCAAGGAGGTTCATTTAATGGTCATAAAAGAAAACATCATGAGATATATCTTAGTGATCCAAGAAGATCAAAACCTGAAAATATGAAAACAGTAATTAGGCAACCTTTTTAGTTACTTGATTTTTCTTTTTTCTATTTTTATTTCATTACTTAATATTAACATTTTTAAATACAGAGATTTTAGTAATTTTAATCACATAAATTTTATATCTGAAGGAAAATGAGTAATGGAGAACGAGAAAAGATTAATGTAAGAGATTGGATTACACTTAGCACAGTTATGATTGGTGCGGTATTAACTATTCTAGCTTTAATATGGCAAGAACCACCACCTACAACAAAAATTACAGCAACTTTTGTATTGATGATTTCATTTATATTTTTCGTTAATTCTGTATCTGCTAATTCTAAAGCTCAATTTGAAGCCAATTTAGGAACTGTTTCTAAGGAACGTATTAATCGATTCGTAACTTTCGCAGAATATTCATTTGGTCTAGGTTTTACATTAGTTATTACGGGATTTACAATTCTTGGTTATGGATATTTATTATTCTTTAGTAGTCATGATTTAATTGCACTGATCCTCCCCATCACATTTTTAGTTACGACTTGGATAATTATCTTCATATACAATATAATCAACTATTCAGGTAAACCACTAGGAGCAATTAGGAGCTTAAAACGCAATCTCTGGATCTTACTAGAGTTTATCTGTCTAGTAATAATATTTTTTGACTTTTTTGGGATTATTTCAATTCCCTAATTTTTTTTATCAAATGAAGCATGAAAGATCTTTTTGAAGAGAATTTTTATTATAATCTGATTTGAGAAGATCTTCAAGTTCAGGGAATTCAAAAGGAAATATATTTTCAAATGCTCTTTTCAAGAGTTCAACATATTTCTTTCTATCATACTCATGTTTTTTTTTATCATATAAATCTGAAAGGATGACTTTTTTTTCAGGAAAATTCGGATCCGCTTCAGCATTTAGAATAATATAACTCACGTTTTTTCCAGCAGAAGCTATAATTCCAGATCGTTCTAATTGTCTAGCAGCAATAGCTTGATAAGAATTAACTTTATATTGAGAAGGTTTGCGGGATATTTTTTGACGAATTGTAAGTTCATCCTTTGATAACTTTCCAGAGTATGTTCTTTCAACATATTCAAGAAGTTTTTTCTTTACTTCTGGAATTCTATTGATGAACTCATTGACAGTCTGAGCACCTTGAAAAATGTCGATAAACGCGTATTGTGCTTCTTTAACAATTTTTGGCATATCTCGGCGTCTTACTTCAATACCTCTAACCTTTTTCTCACCGTCGCTTTTGATTCCCCAATAATGACTAAGAGTAGGAACATCTGGTTCTGCTCGTGATGGTAAAAAAACAATAGTATTAAAACGTCCCTCCCAGCTCATGGGAATGCCTGTGCTTTTGGAGATTTCATCCGCAATTTCCTTTGTGACCATGTCAAATTGTTCAGGAGTTCTTCCTTTTGCATCTTGAAGCCACATTGAATCAACAATTCCATGAACAACTTTGCAACCGTAATTCTTGGCTATCTCTGCAGACCTAAGTAAAAACTCCCGAGCAAAAGCACAAACAGTTTGATGGGCTTCGATCTTCCCAAAACGGGCATTTTTGAATCCTAAGTATCCAAAACTCACAACAAGAACCCACTTTAGTGCAATATCCGTGAACTTATAGCGAAGATCATCATGTGTCTTATTATATTCTTTACATTCTAAACGTTTTTTTAGAGGAAGGCTAATAGACTTTGAAATGATACCTTGCCTTTTTGTACATATATGAAATTTTGTACCAGGTACTTTAATTCCTGTATCATCATCTTTACAGCATTTGCAGTTTATCGTTTCTGAAGAAATGTTAAAATTGGCCATCAAAGACGGATACATTGAAGAAAAATCTAATTCTACGATTTGATCAAAGACGCCGATCAATGGCTCAAATATATGTCCACCACGATCATTTGTGATTAAATCAATTCCACTTCGAAAACCCTCCGGACTCTTCTTAAAAGGAGGGATAAGATGATCGAGTTTGTATGCATTATAGTATTGGATTGATTGCAATGCACCACCAATTGTTACCCTACACAATCTTTGCATTGGAACGCGAGACACTCTTGCAACTTCAATTACTCCAGGTATATTACCTTCACTAAAATGTAAACTACCATAAGTTGTGGTGTCTAAATGAAAACGTCCTGTAAAATAAACTTGTGTCTTTGAACGTCGCATTATTATTCCATAAGACATATAATGATCTGAATTTCCTGAAAGATTAAACATACAGTTTTTTAGTGGTGTTCTTGTGCGAGAAAAATACAAATCCTTTGAAACTCGATTCACTGATGCTCGCGCAGCTAAGTAAGGAAACACGAATTCGTCTCCCCCATGAGTTAATATAATATCAGGATCCAATCTTTCAACCACCTTACTGATTGATTTTATAGTTTCAGCTTCGTCCGCTTTATCGATTAGAATCTTTCTTTTTCTTTGCCCATCTGCTCTTGGGATATTGGCTTTTGGATCTTTTTCAACAATGCTAATTTCAGCATAAAGTAGAGGATCGTTAAAGTATGATCTCATCTCACGTTGTTGAATTTTGATATCCAACCAGATAGCTTTTAATGGAGGTAGTTCATAAAATAATTCCTCATTATCATCCTTTAAACCTATTGAGATTAAATGCATTACTTGTTGTCCTGATCTTCCTTTGTTTTCAGATTTGACATTGAAACTGCAGAGAGAAATTGGAAATAAATCATTTACATAAAAATACATCTGAGCGATGGGAAGATCAGTGTTATATAAAGTAAAAAGACCAATTTCATCGATTTCTTTTATTACTTTTTTAAAAACTGAAGGTTTTATTACGGATACTCCGAGTATTTTTGTCTTTTCATGGTCCTCCAGCTTTACATATTTTTCGCAGAGCCTAACTTTATTTATATTGCGATGAGATTCGAGAATCTTTTTTAATTGCTTTAAATCTTTGCCTGTATGCCGTTTTGGTACAGCGAAAAATTCGGGATTAAAATCATCAAATATTTGTATAACTTTTTCTTCTCTGACTGTTTTTACCCAAAGAATAACTCCATTACTATAAGTAGAGACATCTAAAAGCCAACCATCAAATTGATGTTGAAAAGCCAATTTTAGTCTATTCCTTTTATCATTTCTTCTAATTCTTTTACTTTCTCTTCAAGCATTTCGATTTTTTTTTCTTGTTCAACAGCAAAGGAAATGAATAATACTTCTGACAGCATTGGGCGTGCGCTTATACTACCTGCATCAGCATGTATTCGAGCAAAGTTCATTAATTTATCAAATATCTTCTGTTCTTCAGAACGTAATGCTCTTTTGAAGCTTTTCCAGCTTTCAATTTCACTTTCTAACGCAGGTCTAAAGGATGGTACAGTTCTTCCCATATCTAACACTAAAGTCTGAAAAATCTAAAAAAGAAAGTATTTCAATAAATTAAAACAAAAATACAATACCAATTTTCTGATTTTTTTAATGAGAAAATAATAATAATCGAGAATAATATATCATAAAATCTTTTTGTTGATCAAATATGTACAAGATAATTGATTCTCTCTGTTATGTGCCAACGGAGGAAGTATATGTGGATCTTTTAGTTTCACTACCTCCTCAAATGGCAAGATATCTGAGAGATATTTTTGGTCCCAAGGTTGCTCCTCTTTTAGGAATTACATCAGAACAACTATATAAAATTAAATCTATATTAAGTGATTTAAAGCTTAAAGAAGCGATAAAGCCTTTTATGCCTAATATAAGAAAATTAACCATACCACTTGAGAAATTTGTGGTTCAACTTGACAAAATGGGAGTAGAAAAGCGGTTATTTTTAATTTAGACGAAGAAACCCCAAGTGGTATAAAAGGATTACCAAATGATTATTATGCGGATATAGTAAGACAATTTCCTGATAAATTCATTGGATTTGCAGGTATTGATCCATTAAAAAAAAAAAAAGCTTTACAAGAGATTAAAAGATCATATGAGTTGGGACTTAGAGGGATTACAGTAAGACCATTTATGTTTCAGATTGCGCCAAATAATAAAAAAATGTATCCAATTTACTCTAAATGCGTAGAACTTGATATACCTATTTGGTTTCATATATCGATTAATTATTATACTAACTCAATGGAAGTAGAACGCCCTATATATCTTGATATTGTTACTCAAGATTTTCCTGAATTAAAAATCATAGCGGGACATGGCGGTTGGCCATGGTTAATGAAATGGTTGCAGTAGCCTGGCGTAATCCTAATATTTATATTGATATTGCTTCTTACTTACCTAAATACATTGGTATGAAAGGAACAGGATGGGAAACTCTTATTCATTATGGAAATTCAGTTTTACAAGATAAAATTCTGTTTGGATCTACTTGGCTCTTTATGGGAGTGTCAATTAAACAGCTGGCGGATGAGGTAATGAAGTTACCTTTAAAATTAGAAGTAAAAGAAAAGTAGTTTTATAGTAATGCTGCTAAGCTATTTGGCATAATATGATGATTTTTTATAACTTACTCCTCTTTTTCATTACAGTCTGGACAGATTATTAAGTCAAAATCCTCTAAATCACTTCTCCAAACATAAATGAAACCTTTACCCTCACATAATTCACATTTTTTTACATCTTCTTTAGGATAAATTATCATTTTTACTTTATAGATAGTTTAAGATTTTATTTTTAATATTCAAATTTTGTGAAGTACAATAAAATCATAAAAAATAAACTATTTAAAGGTTTTCATATTTTCTGAAATTTGATGAGATATCTCATTTGAAAAAATATTAAATAAGATAAGAATTTTTATTACATCAAATCTTATGCTTGAGTCAAATGACGAATGAAGACATAAAAAAATAGCATGCTCCCTGTGGTATTTATTGTAAAAAATGCCCTGGAGTAGAATCCTTCGAGTGTAAGGGTTGTAGAGAATTAAAAGGGAAAATACTTAAATTTCCTACTTGTAAAACTTACGAATGTGTCACAACGAAACAGTATGAATTTTGCTATGAATGTGAAGATTTTCCATGTGAGATGTTACAGCCTATTGTTAATTTTGAGATATTTAAACCTCATAATTCTAAAGTATATAATTTAGTGATGATAAGTAAATTGGGTTTAGCAGAGTGGAATAAAATTTGTGATGATAAAAGTACATTATATTATAATAGTAGAAAAGTCAGATATGGTGGTGATGGATTGACATTAGAGGAAAAAGATCCAAATATGTACAAGAAAAAGAAGAAAAAAGAGGAGTAGTAAAAGGATTATATAAATACTGAATTTTATATATAGCTTGGAATATTTGGTTTTCCTAAGCCTAATTTTTAGATTTTTTAGCTTCTTTCTTTAGAACGTCATGTTTCTTCTTTGTTTCCTTATGATATGCAGCAGCTATCTTTTCATGTTTTAAATAATCTTCCTTCATGGCAAGTTTTAAACTTTTCTCACCACATTTCTCACAATATTCAGTTTGTGTGTGTGCGAATTCCCCACATGCAGTGCAAATAAATTTAAATGTCTTTTTAAATGTTTTGATGTCCAATATAAATCACGTCTACAAATTATATTTTTTTCTTTATTAGATAATACAGACTATTATTCACCTTATTTAAATACTATTATCAGTTGAAGTAATTCTGTTCGGTTATTGATGATCATATAACGAATATTTTCTCATAAAATGAAATTTTAAATTACTAGAATTTCATATCTATATATCATGGTTGATGAAGATATTTTTCTAAACTTCATAGGGATGATTTTCGAGAGTATTATACTCATTTTAGCAGCAACCATACTAATACTTATTTTACAAAAATATCTAGTTAAACGACATAAACTAACTCGATTGCTATTATTCATTTTTACAAATTATTTCATTGCTATTTTGTTTTCCTGGATATCAAAAATCTTTGTTTTTACTCAATTAAACCTAGATAATTACTTTTATAACATTGTAAAAGACTTTAGAATAAGTGAATTTTTTGTCATTATTGCGATTTTCCTTTCTTATATATTGAAGGTAAATGTTTTTGAAAAGGGGTATAAAACAATCCAAAAATATATTGTAATCATTTATGGTGCATTTGCTTGTTTCTTTGTTTTGGTATTCTATAAAGACATTATAACCTTCATTAATAGTGATCTATTGGATACATTTGCTTTTCTAATCGTTTTTATTTATATGGTAATGATTTATACACCTTTTCTAAGAAGATCAATTCAATCTTATCGCGCTGTGGATGAAAAAGCTTATAAACAAGCTTTTCTATCATTAGTGATTATGTCAATCAGCTTTATGTTTATTTTCCTAAGTTTTGCTATCGATCGAGTTACTATTTTCATGGGAGGTCCCGGATTTACAGTATTTTATTATTTAGCATGGATTTCTGCTATTGTTGGAATTTTTGGTGCATATTATGGTTATATAAGACCTAAAGCAAGGGAATGAAAAGTAGTAAATTTTTAAAAACTAAACATTAAATATT